>JBDKUO010000048.1 GCA_039679645.1 Armatimonadota bacterium | reverse complement strand
TCGTCATTGGTTGCCTGTTTTAGCAGCATTGATAGATTTATACACTTGTGTTGTCGCCGAATCGGGGAACTTGGAATGTGTTTCAATAATTCTTCGTATCTTAGCGAAGCATTCTGAGACAGCTTCCTTGTTCCCGAAACAAGGCAACCTGTGAGTTTCAGGATTTCTGCTTCGCTCAAATCCTGAAATACCAAATTCCGGTTATTGTGTTATTATCTTACCAGTCCTGAATCGGTGGTCTGTGCTCCTGCCAGTTCCACTCGCATTCCTCAATGAATTTTGTTACCAGTTCCTCCCAGCTTATCCCAATATCTCCGTAGTGGCTGTTTATACAATCACGTATGGACTCAGTGGCTTTCGCGCTGGGGTGTGACATTGCGTCATCCATGAGCGCAATCAGCGTGGGAGGTATGTTGGGTGCTTTCGGCAGCTCGGTCATCAGCCACTTTTGGTTGGGAAAGAGCATTTTGTTGTGAGCCAACACGACTCTCGCGGCAAAGAAAACTGTGTCGGTGGTGGCTTTCAAGACCAGGTATGGGTCGCTGCGTCTTTCTCCTTCACCGGCAAACCACGGCATGAGCGCCAACTGAGAGTAAAACGACTTGAGTTTTTCACCCTGTTCGGATTCCTGATACACAGGAATACGTTTGATTAGTTCATCCAGACCCGGTATATGTGAATATGCGGCGAAAGAGCCGGTGAATGCCCACCTGGCAGGTTCACTGCCATGGTCGGCAGCATCTTTAATAAATTGAAGATTGATCACCTTGCCGTCGATGTAGCCGCCATCATAGTCGCATTCCCTGTCGAGGTAAAATATATTGTCTTTTTCCTTCCTTTGCTCAAATTCTTCGTCTGTCGCGACGATTAGAACATCAATATCTGAGTTATCTTTTGCAGTGCCCTTTGCCACCGACCCACCGATAATCAGTGCGCAGAACCTCTCGTCGGGTGAGAATTTGTCGATCAGTCTGTCAATTTCTTTCTTATGATGCTCTCGAATCAAGACTCGCCTCCGGTCTCAAGCATTGTTTTATACGGTATATGACGTTCGTGCTCCTCCTTCCTTGCATATGGTCGAAAAAGTGGAGGTTTTTCACGTATGTGTTTAGCGTGGTATCGTCTTCGATCTATAATAGTGTGGATAAAACATATGGAGCGTTGTAGTTTTGGGCTCTGAGCCCTATGCTCTCCGCTCTCAAACTAAAGGAGGACATTATGACCGCTGTATTTATCAAAACAATATTGTTTATCCGCGAGGAAATCCTCTGACGTAGTGCTTCATCTTTAATTCTGAACATCACCTAACGCACCACATGTGGGTTTCTCTCGCGTGCGAATCATATATGTACGCCTGATTTTGGAGGAACCCGAATTGAACCTACAAGATATCGGATACGATTCCGATTTTGCACATCACTTCAACCAACTAAACAACGACAGTCTGTCGCCATGCCGGGTCAGCCTTGAGCAAAGGGGATTATACGCGGTTATCACCGAATATGGCGAGATGGCGGCCATACCCACAGGCAAGATGCTCTATGAGACCGAGAAACCTGTTATCGGCGACTGGGTGGCTGCGCAAATTCTGCATGAGCAGCCGCCTAAAGCGATTATCCATGCTCTGCTTCCCAGGAAGAGCAAGTTCTCGCGCAAAGAAGCCGGCTCCAGAGTGAGGGAGCAGCCTATCGCAGCGAATATAGATACAGTGTTTGTTGTTACAGGTTTGGACCAGAACTTTAGAGCTGCCCGCATCGAACGATATCTCACTCTTGCCTGGGAAAGCGGAGCGAAGCCTGTCGTTTTGCTCACAAAGTGCGACCTGTGCGATGACGTCGGAGAGAAAATAAGCGATGTAATGGCATCGGCTCCGGGCGTGGGTGTGCATGCGATAAGCTGTGTGCAGGGCATCGGCATGGAATGCCTGGCGAATTATATATCAGCCGGCCAGAGTGTTGCGTTGCTGGGCTCATCCGGCGTCGGAAAGTCTACAATTGTTAACTATCTGCTCGGTGATAGCGTTCAGAGAGTGCAGGAGGTTCGCGATGACGACAGTCGTGGACGGCATACTACTACTCACCGCCAGATGTTTGTTCTGCCGTCGGGCGGAATGGTGATTGATACTCCAGGCATGCGCGAACTTCAACTCTGGAACGCGGATGACGGACTCGCTGAAGCCTTCAGCGATATAGAGAAGCTGGGTGAAAGCTGTAAGTTTCGGGATTGCAAGCATGTGAATGAGCCGGGCTGCGCTGTGATCAAAGCGCTTGGAGATGGAACACTGGATGCGCGTCGATTCGAGAACTATCGGAAGATGCTCGGCGAGCTTCATTACCTTGAGAGGAAGCAGGATGCCGGAGCGGCGCTGACAGAGCGCGAGAAATGGAAGAATATTCACAAGCAGAAAAGAAAGATCGGAATGTAAGAGATTTTATCCTGTTTTATGCATGCTGGTTCTTTGCTGTGTCAGAATATTATTGCAAATAGCAGACAGCTTCACATACCATACATACTAATAATATCTATAACAGTCCGTGCATTCTAAATCTAATCATATAATACTGTTTAGTTAGCATACATGGCCATTGTGTGATAATGCAGTTTGTGGTATATTGAAAGCAGCCAAACACTTAGTGTCTGCATTTTGCAGGCATATAAAACAAGCTCCGAAGAGAGCGAAGGAGAAAAGGATGAGATTATCGAGTGTAATTGTGTGCATGTTAGTGTTGTTTCTTGCTGGATCGGTCTCCGGCGATTCGATCGCTGTGATGAGCGGTAATGCAGCTATCGGAGCGCTGGACCCACTCGTATCTGTGGTTGGAGCACCTGTTATGGTGGGAGGAGTAAGCTATCCAGCAGCCGATGTTGCACAGCAACAAGCATTGGTTATAACAAAAAACAGTGTCTGGGTCGATGCGGCACCAGGCAGTAAGTGGGTGGGAGTTGCTAATGGCACTCAGAGTTCTCCACGTTACGGCTACATATATTCAACGACTTTCTCGCTGCCTGAGAACTATGATACACCGTTAATCTCAATGGTTTTTGCTTGTGACGATGGAGCAGATGCCTACCTTAATGGTCATCTGATTGGGAGTGGTGGTCACTTGGAGGTACTAACCAATTTCGGGACATCGAACTCTGCGTTTTTTAATTCAGGGCTAAATGTGCTGCAGTTCTATGCTCACAACAATGTCTTCGTTTCCTTCAATCCAAGTGGTCTGACATTTAGCGGAATAGTTACATATAGTCCCAATGCCGTGCCGGAGCCTTCCAGCTTTGCTGCCATCTTGAGTGGAATATCGGTGACATGCATAAGTTTGCGAAAAAAGAAGCGACAAAGACTCTAGGCCAATAGTTTATTACTAGCTCCACCGTTTTCTTTTCGATGCATCCGGGTAATATCCCAACAGCACTTATTTGCAGGAGGATAATACCATGGCAGATATTGGCACCACATATATGGGTATCAAGCTATCGAGTCCCATAATTGTGGGCGCATCGACCTGGTCTCACAAGATCGACAATATTAAGAAAGCTGAAGATGCAGGAGCGGGAGCGCTGGTCATTCACTCGCTCTTTCAAGAGGAGATTGAGCTTGAGCGCGAAGAACTTGAAGAAGACCTCACAGCGCATAGTGAGGAGTTTGCCGAGGCGCTCACTTACTTTCCTCATATGGACCATTCTGGCCCGCGCGAGCATGTGATGTGGGTCGAAAAAGCGCGTAAAGAAGTAGAGTTACCTCTGATCGGGAGTATTAACGCGATTTCAAAAGGTGACTGGATCCAATACGCAAAACTTCTTGAGCAGGCCGGGTGCAATGCGCTTGAGCTGAATCTTTATGCCATAGAGACCGATCCGAATAAAAACGCTGGAGATGTAGAGAATCAGGCGCTGGATATAGTAAGATCGGTGAAGTCTGAAGTATCGATACCTGTGGCGATTAAGCTGAGCCCATTCTACACAGCTCTTGCAAATTTTACTAATAGAGTAGTTGAAGCAGGTGCGGACGGGCTTGTGTTGTTCAACAGGTTCTATCAGCCTTTTATCGACCCTGAGCATGAGCGGATAGTAACAAACCTGGACTTCAGCAGATCGGAGGATACCCGCCTGCCTCTGAGATGGATTGGAATCCTTTCCGACGGTTTGAACGTCGATCTTGCGGCAAGCACCGGCGTTAAAACAGCCCAAGACATCGCTCGCCATCTGCTTGCGGGCGCAAAAGCTGTGCAGTGTGTTTCCACTCTTTACGAGAACGGCCTGAGCCACATCACCACCATGAACTCAGAATTATCTAATTGGATGGGTACGCATGGATACGGCGGCATAGAGGACTTCAGAGGGAAGTTGAGTCATAAAAATGTAGGTGATCCCTATGCGTTTGAACGCGCGCAGTATATTCAACTACTATTAGGCGGCAAATAGAGGGTAGACCGAGGCAAGTATCATCAACCTGCCTCGGTCTGAAACATATTGCATATTTAGGGCACAACAATAGGCAGCCCCATTCCGAACTTGCCGCAACTTCCAACGGGTTTCAAATATCCCCTGTCAATAAATGTGTCAAAGCCCTGGAATTCATAGTTTTCATTTATCCTGTGAATGACTGCTGCCAACAAGACTGTGGCGTCAAACGAATTACCTTGAAGCCCGAGTTGACACGGCAGAGTGCCTCCCAGTATCCTGTTCGCCATATCCAAAATCTCGCCTACCGTTCTGTATTTGAAAGGTCCCTGTGTGATAATAAAGTCTTCAAGGTTATAGCCGGGAGTTCGAGGCATGAGGCACATATCGTTGTAGCCGATATTAAGCGTTAGAGCGAGCGCCTCTCCTGCCAGCGCATTACTGACTGGATGCCCAATATTGTTGAGCATCACAGTAGGATTGACCAGGTCCATATTAAACTTGAAACACTGCACAGGGCCTGTCTGAGGCAAGAAACAACACAATTTGTATAGGCCAAAAGCGGTACCTTTGAAAACAAGATCGCAAGTTGTGGGCAGCCCTACAGCGATCTCGTTCTTGCAGTGGCTCCCATAGAACGACCAACTTGCGAAAGCCGTCGAGAACCTGTTGAAAATGCTTCCCGGCAAGATCGAGTTGTACGGGTCGGCGAATGTGCGCCAGCCCTCCTGTGTAAGGGTTACCGGCAAATCGCATACTCTGAACGGAGGCGGCACTTTGCTTACATCAACCCTTGCACAAGCTGTGCTTTCAGGTCCTTCGCTGGTCTGGACGGTCGCGCAGTTGTAGAACGGCCCAGGTTCCACATCGGGGATTGTAAAGAGCACATTGAAGCTCACGCACGATTCAACACCTAAAATGTTGCTGCTGCCGTTAGCCGCAATAAACTTACTTGTGAGATCGCCGAGCACATCGTCGACAAGGCTGGTCACAGTTAGCGGTTCGTCACCGCAGTTGCATACCTTATAAGTGTATATGACCTGCTGGCCGACAAGCGCTTGAGTGGGATATACGCTTTTTGTCAGCTCGATGCACGGGAAAGGATTCGTCTGAATGTGAACTACGGACGCGCACTTGGTATCGCTTACGGGCGGCCCGGTAGGCGGATCGGCTTCTACCGTCACGCAGTTTGGTATCGGGTTCGGGTCGCTTTCAAGAATTGTGCGCGATACTGAGAAAGTCACACAAGTATCGACCGGCAGGTCTGCGGAATCGCCATTGGCAGCAACAAACTCATCGAGCAGGTCACCCAAGAGGGTGTCAGTCAGTGATATCACTGTCAGGTCGGTATTCCCGCAGTTGCAGACTTCATATCCATATTCGATCACATCGCCGGTGGCGCCGGAGAGGGGGGACGGTGTTTTAATTATGCTGATGCATGGATTATCCTCAGGTGGAGTGACGATAACCGAGCAGTCAAACCAGGTTCCTAACGGGCCTGCAGTTGTTCCATTAGCATCCGTCACGTTCTGAACGTGTGTGAACACAACAAAATCGGGGACCACAAGCCCTGAAATCGTATAATCGAAACCTGTGAGGCTGTCTCCCGGTTTGATTGCGGGCGGCGTCTTCCACCACGGGTTAGATGTGGTCGCATAAAACAGCTTTGGGCCGATCTGATTGAATACCCAGCCGGATGGCGCTGTAGGGGTACCGACAGGCACAGGCAGGCCGTCAAAGTATATCTCTCCTATATTTACATAGACACCACCTATCGGCGAACGGTTGTAAAAAGTGAAATGCAGCGTTGTGTTTGTTCCGTCGTTGGTGGTCGTGTAACTGTAGCCGCTGAAGCCACTTGTAGTGCAACTGCTCGGATTTTGAGCCAGCACCGGACATATGGCTATCAGCAAACACACAAGCGCAGCCAATAAGAGACGGACATTGGTTTGAGTTGTCATTGCGGACCTCCTTTTGCATGATCATGTGTGCGGACACAGGTCACGCCGATTTTACCCTCCCTCGTCTTATGATTAACGCTGCAGGCATACAGAATGGCGTACGCAAAATATCCCTCCGCGCCTGCTGCATGGAGGGATATTTTGCGTCTGGATTATAATTTGTCTACCTGCGCTTTTTGGATCCGATGAAGCCGATCAATCCGCTTGTCAGTGCGACTACACTACCCGGCTCAGGGACTGAAGAAGTTGTGCCTACTAGGGAGCCGCGAAAGTTGGCGCCGAGAACATCATTTCCGCAGTCGGGCCGCCATGAAGCGGTGAAAGAATAGTTCTTTGCGTTCTGGCCGAGCAGTTCCCAAGGGACACTGACTTTATATGCAAAGACCTTTGCGCCGTTATATGTTACGCCGGTATATGCATAGTCCACATCGGCGTTGCCGATAGATGTCCCGCTGCCGCTGACGAAAAATGCAGAGTTTCTTATGTCGCCCGCTGCAAGACTCTGGTTTCCGGCTCTGGCCCAGGTCGGGTTGAGCTCGACATCGCCAAGGGTGCCTGCGTCGCGGGAGCGCATATTCAAGACTTTGTTGTCAGTGCCGTATACCTGATACTGCGATTGCTTTGCTGAAGGGTTTTGCGCCCAGAGCAGATCGTCGAGCCGCAGGCCGACGCCTATTGTCATGCTGCCGATATCGATCCTGAGGTCGCCGGGGCCGAACATGCGCTTGTCGTAACCCAGTTCGGGCGCGCCCTGGCCGG
>JBDKUO010000047.1 GCA_039679645.1 Armatimonadota bacterium | reverse complement strand
AACCGATCCCATGCGGGTCATATCCGACCCGGATGAACCGCAAAAAACGCACTCCATGCGGGTCAATAATGACCCGGATCATGTATTAAGAATTCTTTCTCAAAATAAAGAGAAGAATTCTTTTCTTTCTTCTCCTTCGGTTCATGAAGAACTCTCCGATGGTGTAAACGACCGGCCCCGGTGTCCTGCTCAACACACTGAGGCGGATTACGAGAGGCAGGAAAGAATAGCCAGGGAGTATATGGCAAGCGCGGATGAGGACACACGCCAAAAGATGATAGATGCGGCGCTGGAGTCTATGGAGAGTGACCCCAGGCCTTTTTTGAGTATATTCGTCAAAAGAGACGAGCAGGGCAAGCGGAAGTTTGTCTCTCAATCAGGTGATGGGCCGCTGATGACACGTATCGGCCTGCTGCTGGAGACTGACCCAAAATAAAAAGACCTCTTTCGATACCTTGCCTGCAGGTTCCGGGACAGGGGTGTCCCGGAACAACAAACTGAACTGGATGTGTCGAATACCATCGAAAAACTGGCTCTTGCTGGGGACCAAATATGAATATCCTATACATACCCCCTGGTCTTTATTTTTTGGTTCCATATCGATGATTTTGGGTTTCCCGATTTGCGAGAGTGCTCTAAAAGAAAAAGCCCCCGATTAGGGGCTTTTCAGTCAAGTCCTTTTTATTTATTTCTACGCTTAATGAGTGAGCCAGTTGCAATTAATCCCAAAGCTAGAGCAAGTAGGCTTGATGGTTCGGGAACTGGTTCCCAGACAACAGCTTGCCTAAAACCATCTGGATTGCTTACTGATCCAACAATCCAACCGTTGTCATTTATGCCATAGGCAATAGACTCATAACCATTTACAAAGTGGGATAAATCAATTAAGCTGCCGTTCGGATTCCATAATGTTGCCTTGCAATCAATCTGACCAACAACCCAGCCGTCCGAATTTATGTCCAGCGCTTCGCTCCACCATTGCGTATCGCTGGCTAAGTTTATTGCAGTGCCGTTTTGTTGCCAAAGCACCGCATAGTCGCCAGACCGGCCTACTACAACTCCCGAATCATTAATACTATATCCCCAGCACATCTGTGTGCCTTCGAGCAAGGCAAGAGGAATAGATATGTAATTATCCCAAATATAAGCCTGAGCTGTCCCATCACTAAAGTTGTGAGCATTCCAAATTGCTTGATTATGATTGTTTATATCGGTGGCTTGACTATATGTTCCATCGGCATACCAAGCTAGTTCACCATCAATCCATATCGCTGCTTGATCGTTAGTATACCCAGCTACATTACCGCTGTTATTAATCGAGTCTCCACCGCTGCATCCTAACCCTGAAAGGCTTGGGAGCAAGGTAACCGATCCATCTGGTTCCAAAATGACCGCACCACCAGAACAGCCATTACTGCTGCTGCGACTTCCTACAATTTGACCATCATCATTTATTGCACCACCACCATAATCAAACTCGTTAGGGATACGTATGTCTTTTATTCCTTCATTCCTTGTCCAAGAGAATGCGCCCCTTGCGTCATATGATGTGCTTGACCAACCGATAGCTTTTCCAGAATTATTTATACTAATAGCACAACTCATGTGAGTGTTTGAAAGCACTCCGAGACAATGAACCGCGTATTCTGCAGACCATGCTCTAGAAGATAAAACAAGTATTGTAATAATCACACAAGACCATTTCTTCATAATTCTACTCCTATGTTAGTAGCTATTTTGCTATTCAAATATAGAGCATATATTGCGAACGAAAACCAACGTATCAGATTTTGTCATTCCGAGCGAAGCCGAGGAATCTGCTTTGAACCAAACGCAGGTGCTTTATATTCTGCGGGAATGACGCTGACAGATTGCCTTTGAAAATTGATATACCGTTAATTCCCGCAGGCTGCATATTGTAGGGCTAGCGGAGACTGCAGGAACTTACGATTTACAAAATATAACGGCTTACCGGACAACGTCGTTCCCGCAGTATAAAAATATAAAATACTCAATCTCAAATACTAAATCCGCGGTACTTCGATTTCGGATACGGTAGACTCAATCACTCTGTCGGGTGTAAGGCCTTCTATCTCAGCCTCAGGCCGCAGGATCAGCCTATGCCGCAAGACAGGCGCGGCTATCTGCTTTATATCGTCAGGGATCACATATGATCGCCCGTTCATTGCGGCGACTGCTTTCGATCCGATCAGCAGGCATATCGACGCTCTTGGGCTTGCGCCAAGGACCAGGTTGCGGTTCTCACGGGTCTTGCGCACCAGCTTGGCTATGTAGTCCATCACGCTCTGCTCGAGATTGACCTCCGATACGATCTTGCGGAGCTGCGATATCTGTTCAACGTCTATCACAGGCTCAATACCGGCCTGCTCTATATTTACCGACCTGAAGCCCGAGTTGCAGCGAGAGAGCATCTCGATCTCGGTCTCATACGCGGGGTAGCCGACGATGGTCTTGAACATGAACCTGTCGAGCTGAGCTTCCGGCAGCGGGTAAGTGCCTTCATACTCAATGGGGTTTTGCGTCGCAAAGACTGTAAAGACCGCATCGAGCGTGTGGTTTTCGCCGTCGATGGTTACGCGGCGCTCCTGCATGGCTTCGAGGAGGGCTGCCTGCGTCTTGGGCGGAGTGCGGTTTATCTCATCGGCCAGGAGCAGACCCGTAAAGACAGGGCCCTTGCGCAGCTTGAAAGCGCCTGATGACGGGTCGAAAACGTTTGTGCCGATCACATCCGAGGGCATCAGGTCCGGGGTAAACTGCACGCGGTTGTAGTCTGCTTTTACTGCCAGCGACAGTGCGCGGACCATAAGAGTCTTGGCGATCCCCGGCACGCCCTCCAGAAGCACATGCCCCTCGCACAAAAGCGCCGCCAGCATCTGGTCGATCACTTCACGCTGGCCGACCACGACCTTCGCCATCTCATTTCGCACACTATCAGCCGCCTGCGTTACGGCGCTTATGTCAGTTTGCAATGCCAAGCTCCTTCTCCAGTTTACGGACTTCTCCGGCTATATCGACAAGTTCTTCCTCGGTGATCTTCTCTCCTGCCGGGACTCGCGAAAGCAGTTTTTTTGCCCTGCCCGCGGTCTCGCTGCCTGCTTCTTCGGACAGTCGATTGACTATTTTTTCGATCTCGTCATCGGCTGAGACTCCCAGTTTTGCGCACAGGCTCTGCCTGAAAGAATCGCAGAGTATCCCGGCGGCAATCTCGGACGCATGAGAGCGCTGATAGAGCCTGGCAACGGATTCTACGTATTCAAAACCCGGCCTGATATTCTCATCGGGCGGCAGGTTTCTCACAGCTCCGAACCGCCTGCCCTTGCTGTAGACAAGCAATATTGCCGCAAATATGATGATGCCTATGGCGATCCAAGCCTGCCTGCTGATATATGAGAAGAACGGTTTGGAGTCTATCATGCCGTGGTGATACTCGTCAAATAAGATCAAATCGCCCTTGGCAATGTGTTTGTTTATTATGCCTATAAGCTCGAGGGCATTCTTGGAGTTTCGCATGCCATGGTTTGTGATCATCTTTCGAGACGGATATGCGTAAATATACCCCTTGCCGAGTTTGTATGTGGAGCCGAATGTCGCCGGGACGCCGCGCAGGTCATCCGCAAGGAAGATGACGCCGCCGCCTCGCCTGACCCAGCCGGTCAGGTATTCCTGCTCTTCATCGGATATCCCCGGTCCGACTGCGCTCTCAAAAAACCTGCTATCCTGCGTATTCGTGCTGGGCTGGACAACAATCAGGAGCTTTGCGTTATTCGGCAGCTCGGTGTAGGGCCTGGTGAGCCTGCCGGTGTTGTAACCCATCCGATCGAGCAGCGTATAGAATGCTTTCACACCCATAGGGTCGGCGTTATAGGTTGTGCTGATCTTAGACTCAGTTGGCCTCTGCGGGTTGGTAAGATAAATCCCACCAATAATCAGCACGGCCAGCATGATTATTAGAATGACCGTATCTTTTTTCATGCCGCCGCCTCGCCCTTTATACGTTCGTATACAGCCAGAGCGTTGAGATAGTCGTCTTTGTCACAGCCCTCACGTCCATAGAACTTGCGGTCGAAGTCGACAGTCAGCGGCCTGAGCTGGTCGCGCAATGACGGAAAACCGTTTTTGTCCAGCTCGCGCAGATACTCCCAGTTTGTCCGGCTCCTCTCGAAGTGCAGCGCGCCTGTCTCATCCAGATGCGAGATAGAGGCGAGGTATACGCATCTAAAGGCCCCGCGCCAGTCGCCAGCATCAGCCAGCTTGGTCGCCTGGGATATGAGCGGCCGGGACGACGGGATTTCATATTCGCCGGCAGCTCGCTCTAAGGGTTGGCCAGCAGATCCCTTGATTCTTCGAGATATCCTGCTGATTATCAGAGCCGTCAGCGCGAAGAACGCCAATATAACGATGCATGCGAACACGAATGACGTCAGCCTGCCCGCCCGTTCGCTGCGCAGACTGAGTGACCTGGTGAGCCACCTGAAAATCCTTTGTATCGCCCGTTTTACTTTGTCCGTATACTTTTTCAACCATGCAGGCGTGGTGCTTTTTGAATAGACACGGTTGTATTCGGGCTGCGAGAGTATTTGTCTTATCTGACGGCTGATGAGCGTTGAATTTGAATACGGTGCTGTTCCTTTGGCCGACATTGCGCAACTGCACGCAGTCAAGAGTATAGTCAGCGTCAATGCAACAAACGCAATCTGCCTGACCGCTTTTAGTCGGCCTTTCGCCTGTGTCATTCCGAGCCCCCAGTGGGGGTTGCCCACTTGCGTCAATTGGAAACCGAGTTTGGTTGCGAAACGACGGTTTGTCATCAACACTTTCGCCAGATTTCTTAGGAGGAGCGAATGCGACGAGGAATCTGCTGTTGGGCTGCTATTGTTGCCGGTCATGGCTGCTTATCTGTATCACTGCTTTGATCGGTCTTCTCCTGAGGCAGGCTGGTAATATCGTTTGCAGAAATTTCTTGGGTCTTGCGGTCGAGTTCGTTTGCCAGCAGTTCCAGGTCAAAGCCCTCTTTGCGGACACGGATATCATAATATATAAGGATCGACAATATTGCCGGTATCGGCACAGCCAAAGTCCCGACCACAGTCAGCAAAATGCTCGACAGGACAGCCAATGAAGTGGAAACTTCACCCCGGCTGAGTTTTAATATGTAAATTCCATAGACCGGCCCTACAAGTATCATAATTATAAGGCCGAGAGCTATTCCCACAATTATTAACAGGCCGAATATCTTCCAGAAATACCCTTTGGTCAAGCTCATGCTTCTGCCCATAGACTTGAAGCCGCCTTTTGCTTCCAGGATAAAAGCCGGTTCAAGCAAAAAAAGTTTGGTGCCTGCGTAGACAGCCCATATCATGCCTACGATTGAGAGCGCACCGATTACCATCAAAAAAGCAGCGGTAGCCATTATGTCCTGCTGCATCGTCATGTCGTTACCCGGTGCGGGCACCGCCATACCCACAATCTGCAGCGGCCCTATTGTTATCAGGTCCTTGAGCAGCACAATTCCTATAAACTTCCAAAAAGCTTTGGAGTCGAGTATGCGTTTGTAGCATGCGGCAATAGTGGTATGGCGGCCGAGGTATCTTTCGGAGATGCCGTATGTCAGCGCACCTGTCACCACTGCTTCGGATGCAAGCATCAAAAGCATCAGAAGTATAGAGGCCAGGTCACCGCCCCGTCCGCCTACCGGATCGTTCAGAAAACCCGATATAAGAAAGATCGGGATATACAATATGGCAGCCGATCCGACGAACAGAGCGAAGTTGGACTTGTATAAGTCAACCGTCTCATCCAAAATATCTGTGATCCCGAGCGGCCGTAGACGGCGAATACCGGTTTGCATAGCAGCCTCCTAATAGCTGAGAGCGGATGTGGTGAGCCAAGAACCCAGACACATAAGCCGCTCAATTCTTTGCTTTCAGCAGCCTTACCTCAAGTGAGTTGAGCGTTATCGTTTTTGTTATATTTTCGCCGGTCAGTACATCCACGGCGTTCACGTTCTTGCCCCCTCTGGAGAGTTTGACCGTGACCGGCTCATGCAGATAGTTGCAGAGATTTATTACTGTCCCGCCGCCCATCGTTGCTTCCTTCCACTCTACTCCCCAGGCAGGCTTATTGTCCAACGTGAGCGGAGTTATCTCCGGGAGCACATTCCACGCCGCGAGTTTGGACCCTATGTCTGCCGAGAGCTTTTGTGAAATGGTATCGTCCTTGTCGCAGTAGATAACATCACCGGCTATGCGTTCGTCTCTTGGTTTGTCATACTCGTTATTAGTGAGCAGATTGGCGCTGTCGATCAATATGACATGGCCTTTATACTTTTGCAGGGTCTTGAATGCGCCGTCCGATAAGTGCGCGGCGTTTGGGATGCAGACCACCGGCGCATTCGGCTCAATGCCGTCCTCCAACTGCCGCTCGGTGATAAACCCTGTCTTGACCCCGGTAAAAAAGAGCGCGGAATATACGCTATCCAGAGAATCGGTATAAGGCTTGCCGTCATATATCAGCGCGCTGGTGTCATGCAGTATCTGCACCTGCGCGGGAGCCTGCTGCAGAGCGGCAACTTCTTTAGCGGCGCGGTTCAGATCACAGTTGACTATGCCGACCGCTTCCGCGCACTTGGGACGGCTCTTTATGCTGCCATAGGCGACACTCTTCTTGTCGAAAGAACGACCCCATACCCACATCTCGGTCGCGCATTGCCCATGGACCGCCTGTTGCCAGAGCGCCGCCCTTACATGCTCCGCCGGTATATACCTGGTCTCACCATCCAGAATAATATGGTTTTCTGAGTTGAATATGGGCGCGTTCTTGACCGACCGCTGCAGGTCGTAGTTCATGGCATTGGTCAGCCAACCGTTTGCAAAGGCATATTTGCCGAAGTGATACCAGCACATACTGTCGTTGCCGCTGATGTCGGTCACCTGGCCCAGAAGATATGCGTCATTGCCGAATTTGACCGCATCGGCTTCCGTAAGAGTATATGTCTGCGCCTTGGCATGCACCGGCACACCCGGGGCGACGGCATGGACCGCGTCCGCCAGCATCTTGTGCCAGCCGGTGAAAAACTCCTGATTGAAGCGCACATAGTCCGCCCACCTGGTCATCGGCTGTTTGGTGTTATCGTCGTGAGGGTTGGGCAGTTCTATATCGTCAAAGCTCAGGTAACCGGTCCCCCAGCGGCTGTTGAGGGTGTTGATATCGCCATGCTTTTTCTGCAGCCATTCGTGCCAGTCTATCGCGCCGTATTTGCACGGTATCTCCTCATTTTTGGGTTCATTCGACAGGCATATGCTGAATAGGTTTACATTGTCCTTCAGGGGAGTGAGTATATGCTCGATATACTGCTTGAGGAATTCCTGCCCGTCGGGATCATGCAGGCAGTATTGTATAAACTCCGAATTTGTCGTGCGCAGGTCGGGATATTTGTTAATCACCCACGCAGGAAAGTAATGCGGGCTTATCAGCAGATCGTATGCGACCCCGGCTTTTTGCGACTTAGATATTCTGTCTTTCAGGCGTGTGATCGGAGTATCTTCCGTTTTGCCCTCTTCAGGAAAGACTTCCCAGGGCCCCGTCTCGGAGCCGGTAAGGTTGATCCCATAGCCCGGGTATTTGTCTATGTATTGGTCATCGACTCCCCATCCGGTGAAAAACACCGGGCGTATTTCACGTCCGGGCTTGCCGAATGTAGTGGTCGGGGCATAAAACGAGCCGTCCTTGATTATTGGGCGGCTGTCACCGGTCCATTTTGGGACAGACGGGAATTTGCGCTTTCCCTGCAGCGCTTCGTTGAGTTCTTTTTCCAGCCTGCGGCCCATATTGCCCATATCGGTGAGCTGCATCGAGGCCCGTTCCAGCTCGCCCTTTGTCGCGTCTTCATCCACATAGCCGATAAAGCTATCTAGCACGGTATATGTAACCATTGGGTAGGATATATCCTGACCTTTGGCCTTGAGCTTATCCATTTTGGCCTTGAGAGACGGGAGCGCCTTTGCAATTTGCTGCAGATGGTCTTTTATATATTGTTCGGAAAACACCTGGCTGTTCGTCTGCTCCTGAGCATATAACGCAGAGCAGACGATACACAAGACAAACACTGCTGAAAGAAGACGTCGCATTTATACACCTTTTCCTAGAGATTTTTGCCAAAGAGCCTGCGCGCATTGGCTGTAGTGATTTCGGCCAGCTCTTCGATTGAAATACCCTTGATCCGCGCCACTTCCTCGGCAACTATCCGCGCATAAGCAGGCTCGTTGCGCTTTCCGCGCTTTGGCACCGGAGCCAGGTAAGGGCAGTCTGTCTCAATTAAAATCCTCTCCAGCGGGCAGTATCTTACTACCTGCCGCTGCATCTCGGATGATTTGTATGTTATAGGCCCGTCTACACCTATATAAAGACCCATCTCCAGCACCTGTCTTGCCAAATCCTCATCACCCGAGAAGTAGTGAAACACTCCACCCGTGATATTCGCCGCATGTGATTTGATTATCTGCAGCGCCTCGGGGTTGGACTCGCGACTGTGGATCACTATAGGCAGGCCCAGGCTCCCAGCCAGGTCGATCTGAGCTTCAAAAGCCCTGAACTGGTCAGCGCGTGGGCTGAAGTCGTAATGAAAGTCCAGCCCTATCTCACCAATTGCCAGGACTTTATCGCACCGCGATAGTCCCGCTAATTGCCCGGCTGTTTTATCGTCATAGCTCTTTGAATCGTGAGGATGCACTCCCACCGTGGCGAAAACACACTCATATTTGTTCGCCAGGTCTACTGCATATCTGCTGGACGCTATACTGTCCCCGCATACAATAATCCTCGCTATTCCTGCCTCGTTTGCCCGCTCGATCACTTCATCCAGATCGTCCGAAAACTTGGGATCCGTTAAATGAGCATGAGTATCTATAATTTTATAATTAGTATTTTGGATATTATATTTTTCTATGGGCATAATACGCAGCAAGAAGTTTCAAAAGACAGGTGCATCCTCTATTAAGCATCCCCGCCGCAAACAGCGAGGAATTGCACCCGAAAACGATTAAATTACGTGTCATTCCCGCGAAAGCGGGAATCCAGACACCTGACTTTCATATAAGCGCCAATTCCTGGATTCCCAGTCAAGCTAATGACATATGGGCTTTTTCTCGGCTAAAGGTTATCTTAAATCTCTCCGGGTATCCTACCCGGCAGCCCACTATCTTCTTATTACCCTTTAATTATATAAGAATTTGTTGTGGTTGTAATAGAGGCTGTGGATACTGTGGAAAACGAATTTTTTCGTGCTGGTTTTGTGCTCATTGCCTCCTGTGGAAAGAAAGTGCCGGGCAGCGGTTTCAAAATGCCGAAAACGGGGAAAACCGCTTAGTTACCAACACTTGAGTAGTCCACAAACTCATCAACAGCTTTTTCCACAGCTTGTTTAATGGTAGAGTTAACAGCTTTTCCCCATCTTGATTTGGCGCGCAAGTTCCGTAACAAGCATATTGAAGTTTTTATCCTCAGCCATCTTTTCCTCTATTTTCTTGCATGCATGAAGCACGGTAGAGTGGTCACGTCCGCCGAAAGCTTTTCCTATCGATGGAAGAGAATAATCGGTAAGCTCACGCATAAGATACATCGCGATCTGCCTGGGTAAAACTATGTCCGCGCTCCGGCATTTGCCTTTGAGATCACTCAAATCGACATTGAACTTGTTTACTACTTCAAGCTGCACCTTCTGAGCATCTATAACGGGCGCCGCCGTCTCCCCGAAGTGCTTGCTCAGCACCTCCTCTGCCAGAGTGGGGGTGACCGATGTCTTCATAAGTGACGCATAGGCATGAAGCTGTATAAGCGCGCTTTCGAGCCTTCGCACGTTGGAGGTTATAAGTTTGGCTATATACAAGATCACATCGTTGGAAAGAGCAATATGCTCATACTCGGCTTTTGTCTCCAAAATTGCCATTCGAGTCTCGAGGTCCGGCGGAGCTATATCCGCGATCATTCCGCACTCGAACCGCGAAAGGAGCCTTGTGTCGAGTTTCAGGTCCTTGGGGGCGCGGTCGCTGGTGAGCACGATCTGATTGCCCATCTCATAGATAGCATTGTACGTGTGGAAAAACTCTTCCTCGGTGCGTTCTTTGCCCACCAAGAACTGAATATCGTCCACCAGCCATAAGTCTATGCTGCGATACCTGCGCCTGAACTCAGCCGCCTTGTGCTCACGAAGCGAGTTTACATAGTGGTAAGTAAATGCCTCGCCGGAGACATACGCTACCTTCATACCGGGGAAGTTGGTCATAGCCGCCTGGCCCAGAGCGTGCATCAGATGCGTTTTGCCCAACCCCGGTCCGCCATATACGAAAAGCGGGTTGTATGTCCTGCCGGGGCTTTCGGCAATCGCCATCGCGCATGCATGCGCCAGCCTGTTTGTCGGGCCGACCACAAAGTTTTCGAAATTGTATTGATTGTTGATCGGCAGTGATATAGGCTCGTCTTCTTCTTTGGGATGCGGCTTTGGTTTGGTGGGGAGTTTCTCAGCCAACAGGACAGGCTCGTTGCTCTCAACAAGCTCTACACGCACACTGAGGCTTGTGCCCATGTCGGCCTCGAGAATTTCTTTGATGAGCCCAATATGCTTGCTCTCCAGCCAGTGTTTTGCAAACCGGCTGTTTGTAGCTATCTTTACCAGGCTCCCGTCTATGGACAGGGGGCGGGCCGTCTTTATCCAGCTTTCGAACGACGGCCTGTTGACCTGCTCCTCCAGCACTTCCAGAGCATGCTGCCATGCGTGCTGCAGTGCAAGAAAAGCGTCGTCTTCACCTAGTTGAAGCTGTTTATCGGTCAAACCATTCACCCGTCGTGTGAGCTAAAAAGTAGAAAGAAACGAGGTCTGTAGTATCAGGGATTATAGCACTCGGCCAGGTAATCATTCAACTCCATGAGCCGAATTTTATTGGCCCAAAATTACCCAGAATATATGCATGAACTTGTAAGCATAAAATTGCGTAGATATAGAGTATAGTCGTTATTATGGGAAGAATGGATTTAACAATATCTTGCGCAGGAGTCATACGACGTGATTGAGGAGAGCTTGGAAACAGTCCCCATGCGGACGAGAATAGGCCTTTATGTCGTAAGGTGGCTGGTCATCATCGGCGTCCTTCTCGAGTCTCAGCTTCAGTTCACCACCATACGCATTGAACGCACCGAGATAGTATGGGCGGTGGCAGCAGTTGCTATAGGCACTCTCATCTTTCCACTTATCGTTGGAAAGCGCTTCAGGCGCATATCGGCAGCCGCAATTACAATAGCCGACATTTTGTTTGTCACTGTGGTCGTCTACTATAGCGGAGGGCTTGCAAGCCCGTTCTACCCGCTGTATTATGTTACGCTTATCACGGCAGCCGTCACATTCGGCACCAGGGGTGCGCTGCTGACTGCGTTGGTAATAGGCCTCATTTCGTTGCTGATCCAGGCGTCGCTCAAGCACTGGGAACCCTCCGATATTCTGCTGGTTGATGATTTTACACAGACTTTTCCATATCTGCTCCTGATCGCTCTGATCACAGGCACGCTGCGCGACCGCATTCAAGCTCTCGATGATACTGCTTCGACACTCAGAGCGCAGCAAGCGGCCATGGACCGTGAGATGGAAGTGGCCAGGCAGGTGCAAAAGGCACAGCTCCCTCAGGAAATACCCAACATCGAGGGTTTTGAAATTTCAGTAGTCTATAGCCCCGCAAGAGAGGTTGGGGGAGATTTATATGAGTTCTATCCGGTCGAAGAAGACCGGCTCGGGGTCTGCGTTGCGGATGTGGCGGGCAAGGGCGTGCCTGCCGCTCTAATGATCTCCAGCGCCAAATACGGCATCTACGAGCATTACAACGAAAACCTCGGACGCATGGCTGCCGATCTTAATCGCCATCTGCTCTCTGTCACCACCAGCGAGACATTTGTGACCATGACCTATGGCCTCCTAAACACAAAAACGGGCAGGTTCCGCTACTTCAACGCAGGGCACATGCCCGCAATGGTGATCAAAAGTGATGGAAGTATAATTAGTGGAACGCACGCCGATATTCCATTGGGTGTGATGGAACCTGCCGAATATACGCAGCAGACTATCACCCTTGAGCCGGGGGACGTGCTTGTCCTTTACAGCGACGGAGTCACCGATGCATTTTCCGGGACCAATGGCTTGGAGATGCTAAAGAGGTTTCTGCATGAGATGGCCGGAAGCGATATATCGGGCTGGAAAGAACGCTTGATGGAACACATAAGCGAACCCCAGCATGTAGATGATATCACCATGGTTGCTGTCCACTTCATGCCCGTGTCATAGCCGGGGCGAACGCGCTAATGAACGTTTTATGACGAGGTCCAAACACATCACCCGTATGATGGGTAAGGATCTCCGAATCCTTACCCGAGAACCAGTGCCGGATCTCCGAATCCGGCTATTGCAGCAACCAAGTTTAGCCTCTCCTGACAGCGGGAACAAGTAAGCGTTGGCTGCCGGCAAGGGGTGAGTGAGCGAGTGATGAGCGAGTGATGGGCGAGTAGAGGGCGAGTAGAGGGCGAGTCCGGTCGGCAATCTCACCGTGGGCGCATTATCAGTTGGAGGGATAAACATGCGCCACTGTGTAATTTTTGCAATGTTTCTGACCGTCGTTTTGGTTGCCCCATATTGCCCGGCTGATGCCGAGAGAGTGATGGGCGAGGTATACCAGGTCAACAACGACGTAATAGTCGCCGGCTTTCCTGTCCCCATTCATCCGCGAGCGCTGATGACCGTCCTTAAAGGTGATGGTGACAGCGTAGCCGGTCTGGCAATCGCCCAAAAATGCAGCGGCGATGCTCCTCCTTACCAAGTGACGGGGACACTCTATTTCACGATGGACGCGGTTGCCGTCGCCGCGGGCAAGAAAGTCTACGTAAACTCTATAAATGCGGGTGCCGCTCCCAGCAGCATCGATCCTCCAGCGGCAGTTGAACCCGCTCCATTCTATAAACCGCCCTCCGACCAGGACCTGAAGCTCTACTACTATGCCGCGGGCCAGACTGTCGGCTACGGTGCATTCGGATTGGGCTACGAGCGTTCGGTCAGGCTCTATAAGGCTGTTTCGCTCGAACTGGACGGCGGAGTGACCGGAGTCGGTAATCTGGACAGCAAGAGCGGCGATGAAGTAAATGCCGATCAGCTCATAAAGAACCTAAACGGCCGCCTGCGTATCGATCTGAGCAAAGGCTTCGCGGTCTACACCGGTTATCGCTGGAATGAGGCCCGTGGTGACGACGAGAGATGGGATACATTAGTGGACCACTTAAACGGCACAAAGTATACAGCAAAATCGGATAATGAAGCGGGAACCGTTCTGCTCAAAGGCATGGAATACGGTCTGACCGTGAGGCCGTTCAAACGCTTTTCAATGTCCGCCGGCTATATTCCGGCATACATCAACGATTTCGGCGCACTCGGCGTTGTCAGCAGGCCCGCATATTCAGGCGAGCTCAGGTTCGGCGGCGGCAGGGGAGCGGTCAGGCTCAGGGGCATAACCACCACGGACTATTGGCTCGCTGATCTGGGTATCACAATCAGGTAACAGGTGTTGGGTGTTGGGTGACAGACAATTGATTGTAAAACAGTAAACGTTATGCTGTAATACCCGGATAGGTAACAGGAGAGATTTATGCAGACAGAGGAATTTTTGAAAAAAATAAAGCAGAGAGCCGGTCTTGTGGACAATGAGAGCGCCAAACGCGCAAGCAAAGCGGTATTCGAGACTTTGAGGGTGCGCATCTCGCACGAAGGCGGCGATAATGTGGCTGCGCAATTGCCGAAGGAACTCAAAGACCTTTGGGAAAGCAGTGTGTTCGAGCATGTGCAGCGAAAGGTTATGGGCGGCGAACGCTTTGACTTGGGCGGGTTTTTAGCCGGAGTCGCCCGGAAACTCGGTCTTGACGATATTTCTCAGGCCGAGACCGTGACAAGAGCCGTCTTCATGTCGCTCCACGAGCAGATTACGCAGGGCGCGGTCCAGTCCGTATCTCATCAGCTTCCGCAGGATATACGCGAGTTTTGGGAGTCCTCCACTGCCGAGCAGACCTTTCCTTACGAATGGGAAGCGCCTGTAGAGACGATGGAGCAGGAGACAATAACTTTTGCTGAGACCGAGGAAGAAATAAAGGCCAAGCAGGAAACTACTCCTGCGGTGCATCCGCCGTCTATGGACAGGGTGACAATGGCTTCGGAGCATGCAGGTATTGAAGGGCCTGCAAGCGCTGAGTATTATCGTTCGGACGCGCAGCTTGCCGTAGAGATTGAAGAAATGCTCTCGGAAAGCGATGAGCTGGACCCTGAGCATATCGAGGTCTTTGTCGAGAGGGGCAATGTCACTCTGCGCGGCAGCGTGAAGACTCCTCAGGAGCGCGAGGTCGCGATTGAAATAGCTTCGGAGGCGCTGGGTGTCGGCGAGATCCGCAGCGAGCTTGAGGTAGTAAGCGAGAAAACGACCGGCGGCAGATAAGTAAGTAGGGCCGGTATATACGCCGGCCCTTAATTATACAATCACCACTATTTCAGTATCTTAACCCGTATTATGCGCTTCCCGCATAATACGGGCCTCCGAGAGCATTATTCACGCTCCTCGTGAATAATGCGGGTTAAGAGATAACCACCACTCCTTTTCCACAAATAATGTTGTATAACTACAGTTGAAACAGCGGCCGCTATCGTGTTTGCGGATACATAACCGCAAAAAAAGTATTAAATGTTGATGTCGGCCCGTCATGATAGATGCATATGCTCCTGTAATGGGCGGACTGGAACAATAATTGTGCACTGACGAGCAAATAATCAGGCGGGTGCTTGACGGCTGTATAGATGACTATCGCGCGCTAATGGACAGATATCAGAGCGCAGTGTTTTATTTGGCCTACCGCATTCTTAACAGACGCGAGGATGCGGAAGATGCAGTCCAGGAAGTATTTATAAAGGCTTACAGCAAGCTTGCGGACTGCCGGGAGCCGGGCAAGTTCTGGCCGTGGGTCCGAAAGATTACCGTAAATGCCTGTGTCAGAAGATTCTCGCGCGAGACTCCGACAGACGAGATAGATAATTTATGTGAAACTGATTGGCCGTCAGGCGACCCTGTTCAAACCGAGGTTCTGCAAAAGGTCCAGACTGCCGAGGTAAAAAAAATGATTGCGGGATTGCCCGAAGCTTATCGGGTGGTCATTGTCCTCAGATATATAGAGGACCTTTCATATAAGGAAATCGCCGGTCTTATAGATACACAGCCTCACACTGTGGCGGCGCGGCTGCATCGCGCCAAGAAGATACTTGCCGAAAGATTGGTGGTGTTTGAAGATGCGGTGTGTTGAAGTATGCGCTTGTCTTTCCGCCTACGCTGACGGCGAACTCGGTATGTGCAAGCGCGCAAAAATATGGTTTCACATTGCCCGGTGCAATAACTGCACGAAAAAACTTGCCCTTATCCGGCTGTTGCAGTTGCAGACTGTTCGGGCATTGTCCGAGCCTGGCGACGCTCCGGACTTGACTGACCTTGTTATGAGCCGCTTGTCGGGTGATGTCGAAACGTCCCGGCAAACAGACATCGAGGCGATACGACCCGGCCGTAAATGGGCGGGCAGGCGGGTAACCGCCGCTGCGGTAATGGTTGTGCTTATCTGCTCGATGTTGGTGGTCTCCAGGTCAAATCGTTCGGAGCGTTCGCCTGTTATGATTACAGTACTCCCTCCGGCAAAAGCGCCGGTAACAAAGGCAATTCCAAAGCCGCCTGCTTCGGGACAACAGACTGTTGCGCCGATGAAATCAAAGCCCGTTCAATTTACGGCGGCACTGCCAAAACCGGACCGGCTGGTTAAGCGTCGGATTGGCAATATCATCAGCAAGCCTTTGTTGCCGAAAAGCGCCTATAAGCCCGAGAGCGCACCGCCGGATCAAGTCGCGGAAACAAAAGCGCCCACATCAGAATGGGTGGTTGTCGTATCTGTTCCCGTTAAGGCCGAGCCTGTTGCGAATGCGGACACCGCGGAGGTTAACACGACCGGCCATAGCTCAGATAGTCGGAAGAGAGCCTATGATGCCGTTTTCAAGGAAGTGGCCGAAAGCGAGCCTGCAGAGCATAATTGGAGGATAGATTTGTGAGAAGCGCGATATTAGCGATAATGTGCCTGGTTGCGGCCACCTGCGTTCAAGTCGAGGCCAAACCGCGAGAACCGATCCTTACTAAGCAAGCCTTGGTCTCAGCCGACTTGAAAAATTCGACTATGAAGCAGGCGCTCGATCAGATATTCAAGGGCACCGGGAAATCATACATCCTGAGCTTTCCCATGAGCGAGTTGTTTAATGAATTTAAGGTTACACTGAAGATCGACCATGCATCTCTTGAGCAGGCTTTGAATGCCGTGCTTGGAACGGTGGAAATGACTTTCAAGCGGCAAAATGGTGTGTATGTTATCACCGAGAAAGACGGCTTCGAGAGCCCATGGTCTCAGAATGCCGATTCGCCCTATAACAAAACGGTAACTGTTAACATTCCTGCCATGCATGTCGATCAGGCGTTGCGGCAGTTGTATTCGAAGTGTGGAGCTGCCGGCCCTTGGAAGTTCAAGGGCGCTCTAGGCAACACTCCATTTCCGGGTGCGAGGTTCAGCAATTTTTCCTTGAGTTCGGCAGGCGTTATTGTAATTGCCGCTTCCGGCCTTGTGCCGCCCGTGGGGACGGACAGGAGCATTGCAAGTAAAGGGAAGGTGGCGCTGGTCGATTTGATGCCGAACGACGGGCAATCGCAGCCGGGTAGCATTTCAGTAGCCGCCTACAAGCCTCAAGGCTCTGATGCGTGGCTCTTTACCATTTTGGCAAACGGTTCGCCGGGGGATGATCTGGTCAAAAAACTGCTGACTACCAGCGGGGCCAACTATAACATTTTGGAACCGGGCAGCGGGCATACTGTGGCTAATGTCGGATCAATGGCAAGCAGACTGGTCACTATGCGCCTTGTCAATGCGACACTCGACGACGCCTTAAAGGCTGTTCTCGACCCATTGGGCATTAAGTTTCACAAAGATGGCAGCCGGACCAATCCGACCTACGTGATAGAAGACTACATCGGCTTACAACTGGGGGATAAAAATGAATAAGATTATGCCGGTTATAGTATTTATTGCTTTGACGCTTTCAGTTACAAATGCGGCGGCCTCGGATGATGCTGAAAAGCCGGATGCGCGGCTTTCGCAAAAGATTACTTATACCGCCGAAGGCAAAACGGTAAGCTCGATTCTCGCCGATCTGTCGGCTCAGACGGGCGTTGTGCTCTATGCGGGCTATAACAACAAAGACTGGCAGGTCCGCGACCGCAAGATGAACATCTTTGCCACAAATGCTCCTCTGGGTGATTTGATGACCTCGGTCGCCCGAGTAATGAAGTTCAAATGGTCTCACTCCCGGAAAGACGGAGTTTATACATACAGGCTCTATATGGACAGAAAAACTCTTGTCAGCGCAGAGCGCAACAGGCTGCTTGAAGAGAACCTGATCAACCAGTGGGAGCAAGATCAGCGCACGTTTCTTCTGGAGAGTCTTAAAACAGCCTCTACGATGACGGATGAAGAACTTGAAAAACTCAAAACGGAAGATCCATGCCTTTATATATACTCTAAGATAGGCTGGCCTGTGTTGATCCCAACTCTGCTGGCCGAAGTTCCGATGGCAAAGCAGGCATGGATGTCGGGAGACGAACTTGAAATAGACGTTGCAAATCTGTCGCCTGCAGCCAAACAGAGCGTTTTGCAGTGGCTTTCGATTTCAGGTGATTTCCTTTCAAAAGTAGACGGTCCGGAATACGCCTATGACAGCGCGACCGACAGTGTGGACGGCGTAAAGATATTTATTAATGGTGCTCGTAAGTTTGTAGGTCAGAAGGGTGAGCCGTTTTTTGTAGATGTCACTGTTTGTCCCCAAAACGGCAGAGGCAAACTTCAAACTGCATTTTCTGATCCTAACACCGAAGCTTCCAGGCGGTCATCTGTGGATTACATAGATCTACTGGAAGGTGGCAAGTATGCAGCAAATATGGATCAGGGAAGTATGAACCAGGGACACCTTTCGGCAATACAGGCGCAGCCGACCAACATTGGTGAGCCGGTAGTCGAGCATCCCGACGATCCGGAGCTTATGACTAAAATAACGATGCATATGGGCGGAGAGGATTTCGATGATGCGCTGTCGGCCTTAGCGGATGCGTCGGGTTGGGCTGTTGTATCGGATAGTTTCGATAGAAGTTACTGGGGGCTCAGCTTTTCCGATCAGGAAACCGCCGTCAAAACAGTTTTGGACAAGATAGAATCACAGTGTCACTATAACTGGGAAAAGCATGGCAAAATGCTTGAGTTTCGCGACAGGGACTGGTTCAGAAAGCGGGCGGTTCAGATACCTGAGGCCTGGCTTGAGCCATGGCGTGAGAACTTTAGGAAGCAGGGAACACTTGATCTCAACGATCTATCGCAAATCGCGGCATTGGATGAAAAACAATTCTGGTCCAACATCCTGCCCGATGAGACTCTCGGAACCCGCGACCTTGCCCAACTTATAGCTTTGGATGGCAGCTTATTGAGACTATACGGCTTGCTCAATTCTCAACAGCAGCAGATTATCTTTACACCCCTGGGTTTGAATTTGAAATCGCTTGGTTCCAGGCAGTGGGCGGAGGTGGAGAAACTCGTCGGTGGAAACCCTGCCTTATTGAAGAACCCGGATGCGCAGATAATACTGACGGGAACGCGGAGCGTGAATGAGAAACTGCTCGAATACGACTTTAAGGTGACCAGCGCCGACAGCAGTTCTCCCATGGAGTGGAAGTTTTTAACCCCAACCTACATTCCGCCGATTGCCCGCAAAATCAAGTCACTTCCGGTGACCGGCTCCGGCAAAAAGGCTCTTGATCTTTATGCCGAGGCAAAAGAGTGCAATCTCATCGATAATAGCGTATGGTTTAGGCTTGGAATGGCCCTTTATGACGGCAAGTACTATTCGGAGGCGCTTGATGTTTTCTCGCGAATATCCGCATCCAAGAAATGCAAAGACGTCTATCTGTTCATCTCATATGTATGGCAGGGGCAGATTTTAGACCTTCTGGGTCGGCGTGAAGAGGCTTTGGAACGCTATACTCTGGCATCAAAGATAGACATCGGCGACAACAATATTCGTCATGATCAGTACAAAATGGTCCTCGACAAGAAGTGGGTCGAGGAGAGGCTCAAGACTCCATTTGAACGAAAATAGCAATCTTAGGCGCATGGTTAATAGGCGCTGCTATTGGATATAACATAGTGCTCGTGTGCTTATGCATGCGGGCGCTGTTTATTGATCCGAAATGCGACGCAAAATCAAGCCGATACCAGACGAAAGTATATATCAGCGGATGTGCGGTTGGGCTCTCGCGCTCACAGCCGGTGTGCTCGCGCTCGTCTTCTGGCCTGCTGCAAACGATGCAAACCTTGCAAAGCCGATCCTGCTCATTGCCGGGCTGATAGTGATAAACTGCCTGCTTATGGCAAGAGCTGCCGGAGGCGAACATATATATTTCGGTTGGAATGCGATAGACCTCTGCGTCGTCCTTTATACGCTTGTTTTATGCGTTTCATGGATATACTCCGACTACCCCGGCGCAACCATGGCCGCCATGCGAATAAGCATCACATACTCGCTGCTCTACTTTGCCGCAAGGCTCGTTGTCACAGACGAGCGTGCGCGGGTCCGGCTTACACTGGCGCTGCTCTGGAGCTGCGCGGCGGTCTCGCTTGCGGGTGTGTATGAGCGCTTCGGCGGCCTGCCGTGGGGTAACCCCGCTGCTGTCTCATCGACATGGTTTAATCGCACATACCTGGCGGCATATCTGCTGACCATAATCCCAATTGCTGTCTGGGCGGCTGCGGATCGCAGAACGGCGTTTCGTGCTGCAGGGCTGGCGACTTTGCTGACTGGAATACCCGCGTTGATCTTTACCTCTGCTACTATCGCTTGGCTGGGCATAGCGCCCATGCTTGCGGTCGCGCTGGCCGGAGCGTGGCCCCTGCTTGCTGTCGATAAGAAAAAGCGGCTTGCAAAGCTCGCGGCGCTGTGTATTGTTCTTATCGGAGTATATCAGTCAGCTTCATTCAGATTGTTACCGCATCTCTCACCCACTCGTATGGTCGCGAGGGCTTTTTCCGGGTCGGATGCAAGCAACAGCGAACGCCTTGGCCTGATGACGACTGCCGTGCGCATAGGTCTCAGCAGCCCAATAATAGGAAAAGGAGCGGGGACTTTCGGTGTCTACGCGCCCGGGCATGCGCCCCATGCCTGCTACGCAAATATCCTCAGCGATCCGTCAGAAAATGGCTCGGTCATTATAGCGCATGCTCACAACGAGTTTCTTGAAGTATTTGCCGAGCTGGGCTTGATAGGGCTGGCTGCATTTTTGTCGATACCGCTTGCTGCCGCATGGTCCGTACGTCTCCTGCACAAACGAAAAGATGATTCGCTCAACGACAAACGGTTTGCGGTCGCGCTTATGGCGGCAATGGTCGGATTTCTTGCCGCGAACATGGTCGGCAGGTCGGCGAGAGTGCCGGGTGAAATGGCGTATTATTATGTCTTGCTTGCAGTCCTGAGCTCGATACAGGCGCAAAAAGGGACATGGCTTCCGTTGAAGCGCTCCGGACGGACAGTCCGGCTCATGGCGGCATCGGCAGCATGTGCGCTGCTGATGATAATCGGATGGTCGAGCCTGGTTGAGTTAAGGTCGAGTATATACCTTGCCGGAGGCGAGTCGCTGCTTACTGACCCATATAACGTATTCGGAGCTGCCGCGGCAGTCGAGGAGTTCAAAACAGCCTGCAGACTGACACCCGGCGACCCGGGTGCCCGGTACGAGCTTGCTAACGCCCTGGCAGTGTCGGGCAGACATCATGAGGCCATAGACGCCTACGATGTCGTAGAAAAGCTATCTCCCGATTACGGTCGCGTGCATTTCAACAGGGCCACAAGCCTTTTCAACCTCGGCAGATATATCGAAGCCGAGCGCGAGATGACAATCGCCCATGAGCAGGACGCTCTGCCCGACAGCCGCGCGCGGCTCGATTATTTGAGGAGCCTGTTTCGCAAGTAGATTGTTTACTTGCCGGCAGCCGGTTTTGCCTGCACGGGCTGCCATTGCTTCTTGAGACCAGCTTCCATCTTGTCGATGTCGCCGAGCCCTTTCTTAATCAGGCTGTCGGCTTCGCTGAGACGTTTCAGTATATTGGTCGCATCGATTGGCCCCACACTCAGCGCGTTTGCAACGGCGTTCTTGCGCGTGAACGCTCCAAGAACTATATTTTCCTGCGCATCAGCCAGCCCCGATGGCGCCTTGAGTATGGTGAGATCCTGCCAGGCAGCCTCCGAAGAATTTTTACCGGCTGCCCCGACAATCGCTTTACGTCCTGAATGGACCGCCAGGCTAAGCGCTGCTGTCTCCTTATCGGAGGCGGCAAGCGCTTTTACAACCTCATTGCGGTAATTGCCTATCTCGCTAATCTGCAGGCGCACAGTCTTGGCGTTGCGTGTGAGCTTATCGACATTGATCTCGACCTTCGGCACCGGCTTCGGATTTCTCAGCGGCGTAGTTACAGCCATTCCGATGAGCACAAGCGCCATCAGGCCTCCGATAAGAACAAAAGAGTTCTTTGAACTGTTTTTCTTTCTCACCGGTTTCGGCAGGTTAGGGTTTGGACGGAAGCTTTCAGCCGGCTCGTCGGTCTGTTCGTCCTCTTCCTCATCTTCATAGCCGAGTTCTTCAATTGATCTATAGGCCGCCTCTTCGGCAGCCGGGGTTTCTGTTACGTTTGACTCTGCTTCCACTTTGACCGGCGGCTCAAGTGCGGGTTTGGCAACCTGTTCTATCACAGGCTCGGCAGCCGTCGGCTCAGGCTTAGGAGCTTCCGGCTCGGAGCTGGTCATCTCCTCAAACATTTCCTCAGCCAGCGACTTTGCCTGGCGACCGCCTTTCATCGGCTTCGGCGCCTGTTCGGTGTCGTCATTTGACCCTTCGATTTCTACGGCTTGTTCGGCAGGTTGTTCTTTGGCAGCCGGAGCGGCATTACCGGTTTTCGGCTCGAAACGCTCTGCCTTTTTTCCAAGCGCGGACTCTATCTTTTGGGCTATGGTGTCGCATTTCGCTACTCTCTGATCGCCGCTGAAAACAATCACGTTATCCGGCGGTCCGGATGCGGCTGTCTTTGGTGCGCCGTTTGTCTGTATTTGAATGACCGCGCCCATAGGGCCTTTACGGACATTGACTGCCGAAATATCGGCGTAAGCAAACGCGCCGACACTCAGGCCGTTGAGGGTGCCTGTGGCGGTCAGTCCCGTCTTGATTATAAGGATTCGGGAATTTGTAATTACGATGGCCTGGCCTTGATCGCCAGTCTCCTGGGCGACAATTGCTTCCCCGTCCTGCAGCGCGGCGTCGCGCGCCTGGGCGAGGCGTTCGTCCATACCATCCTTGGGAACGCCTTTATCAGAGGCCATTACTGAGCTACCTCCGCTGAAAACTATCGACTCATACTATATTTCGGCGAGTTCGGCTCTCTCCTGTAGTGCAATAGAGCCTGCTAATTCTCAAAACCTGTATATTTGCCGAAAAGAGTTGTCCGGCAGACCTTTCTCACGAAACGCCCCCAACAGGGCTTATTCAGGGCAACCGCATCTTAAGAAATATGTCTCAGCTTTGTTCGGGCAGATTTAAAATCTGCGCCGAAAAGGGCCAAATGGCATCTCTGATGCCACTACCTAATACTTATATGCAGGCTTAGCGGTTAACGGGATCACAGATCCCGAGATTGCCGCAAAGGGGCCAGATTGCAAATCTGCCCCAACAGAGATTAGATGCGTTAGTCCTGCGTAGATATGACAAGCGCCCGCCTTTCCGGGTATACTTGACTATATTTGCCACATATGCCGAAGGAAGTGAGCGCTTTGAAACGAATAATCGATCTTTCATACAAAATAACAGCCGGTATGCCGGTTTACCCGGGCGACCCCCAGGTCCAATTTAACCGGGTTCAGGCTATCAAGGACGGCGGCTACAACGTGACAGAGATTATTATGGGGACACATACCGGCACGCACGTTGATGCGCCTTGCCACTGCATCCACACCGACCGTGGAACTGATTCGCTCAAGCTTGAGGCTATGGTCGGTTGGGCGGAGGTTCTGGATGTGGGCGAGAAGACCGACTGCTCTGAGATAACATCCGCCGATCTGGACGCATTTGCGGGCAGGGTCAGCGAAGGATCCAGGGTGCTTATTAAGACCGGTTGGGGCAAACGTTTCGGTGACCCGAGCTTTTTCACCGGGTTTCCGGGTTTGAGCGCGGGCGCTGCGCTGTGGCTGACCAAGAGAAAGATTGCGCTGCTTGCTCTTGAGCAGCCGTCTGTGCATCGCGAGAATCATATAGAGATCCATAAAACACTGCTTTCAAACGGAGTTGTCCTGATCGAATCGGCGGCCAATATGGATCAAATCACTCAAGAAAGAGTCTATATAGCCGCACTTGGGCTGCCTCTGGCAGGGCTGGACGGCTCCCCTATACGCATGATCGCAATCGAGGGAATGGATTAACTCCTGCACAATATGCATTTACCGTGTGAATGATATATGTATTCACGGGTAAACTATGCATGTAGTGGAGGGGCAAAATGGCAATTATAATCCTGGTCATTATCCTGGCTCTGGTCGGCTTTGGAGACAGCCTGTATTTTGCGATGGTGCATTATGGGCTCACTAATGACGAACCCCCGGAGATTCCGATGTGTCCTGTAAATGGGCATGGCACTTGCGCAACCGTGGCGCGTTCTCCTCAGGCGGAGTTTTTCGGTGTGCCGAGCTGCTTGTTCGGGCTGGCGTTCTATGGAGCGGTCCTTGCCGCGGCGGGGATGAGGCTTGTGTTCGGGTTCTGGCCTTTGCCGCAAATATTGGCTGCGGTGTCGGTGGCGGCAGCGGTTATAAGCCTGTATCTTGCGTATACTCTAATCTTTCAAATACAAATCCTGTGCCCGCTTTGTTTCACTGCCCATGCCATCAATCTCAGCCTGGCAGCTATATTTGTGGCTATGCTGGTCAGGCATTAGCCAAGAAAATTAGCCAAGAAAAGGTTGACGGCAACCAAACTTCGCGATATTCTGGTGTTGAACAATTATTGAGGTAAGCAATTTAGCAAAATGAAAAATTCGATGAGTTCGCGAGAGCGCGTGAGGTCGGTATTGCGCGGTGAGATTCCTGACCGGCTGCCTTTTAATTTCTGGATGGACCGTGACAAAATGGCGGAGCTGGACGAGAAGTGGTCTGCGGATTTCAGACTGACTCACTACGGCGCCGATGTCATCGAAGCTTTTGCATGGGTGCCTTTCTTTTCAGGCATTCCCATGAAGACCCATTTCGACGGAAAGACAACCTGGCAGTTGGAGCCGATGGTCGGTTCACTCAAGGAAGTGACCGATTATCCGATGCCCGACCTGTCGGCAGTGAACCTGCTGGATGATATCCGGGCCAAGCGCGCCGCCTATCCCGACAAAGCGATATTTGCGATGATGCTGCCTCCGTTTGCCATCCTTGAGCCTCTGCGTATGCCGGAAAACCTGTTTTTGGAACTCTACGACAGCGCCGACGAGATTCATCATATACTTAGCCGAGCGACGCCTGTGATAGTGGAAGCGGCAAAGCGAGTATGCGCGTCCGACATCGACGCGCTCTACCTTGCCCACGATATCTGCAGCCGCGATGGAGCCATGATATCTCCCAGGCATCTTCGAGAGTTTCATTTCGACTACATGAAACCGATTATCGACATAGCGCATGAAGCGGGCAAAAAGGTCTTCTATCATTCCGACGGCTATATCCTGCCCGTACTCGATATCTATGTCGAGTATGGTATCGACGGCTGTAACCCCCTGGAGCCTCGCTATAATGATTTGCAAACATTTGCGGACACATTCGGCGACAAGCTGATGCTCTATGGCGGCGGGGACAATTGCGGCGTGATTCCTGATGGAACGGTGGAGCAGGTGAGAGAGCACGTGCGCAGCCGGTTCGAGACAGCCGGGTCTGGTGGCGGATATATATTTTCGACCCACGATATACCCGGCCATTGCCCTCAGGAAAACCTGGACGCGATGGTCGATGAGATCAAGAAGTGCGTTTACTGATCTTTCTGCGCTGGACTAGAGCGGCCCATCTGTGAGATACTAAATTAACAATATAAAGAGGTCCAGCAATGTCCAAACCGATCATTCTCCTGACAGCCGGAAGGCAGAATCTATATACTCCGCGCAGAGAGGTCCAGACCATATGGGCCGGCTGCGATGTCGACTACATCAAGGCCGTGCTGCGCTCAGGCGGCGCTCCCGTGCTCATGCCCCATATCGCCGACAAGGACTCGGTCCACGCGGCGCTTAGTGCGGCGGACGGAATAATTTTCACCGGCGGCGGAGACGTCATATCCATGGCGTATGGCGAGCAGCCTCATCCTAAGAGCGCCCTGCAGGACCCGGCCAGAGACGAAATGGAGTTCGAGGCGGTTAGGACGGCCATAGAGATGGGTCTGCCTATTCTGGGCATCTGCCGTGGGATCCAGGTCATCAACGTTGCTCTGGGCGGCTCGCTTGTCCAGGATATTTCCTCTCAAGTCCCCGATGCGGTCAAGCATTATTCGGCGGGGCTTGCCCCAATGCTGCTGCACGATGTTGAGGTTGTGCCCGGTTCGCTTTTGGCGGGTATAGTCGGCTCCACATCTATGTCGGTAAACAGTTGGCACCACCAGTCCGTAAAAGAGATAGGCAGGGGGCTGAAGGTCAACTGCCGCGCAGCCGACGGCGTGATCGAAGGCATCGAGTCCGACGAGGATAAGCCGATACTTGCCATGCAGTGCCACCCGGAAGAGATAGCATCCGATTATCCGCTCTTCCAGCGTTTCTTCGACTGGCTGATCGAGAAGGCCTCAAAGCCCCGTGAATAATTGAATATTGTGTTGAGCACGAATTAAAACGATCTATTTCGAAGGAGACAACCACGTGGTTCACAGAAGACTCATCGCTCTCCCTCTTCTTCTACTCATCCTCCTGATACCGCCCGTTACCGAGGCAGGCCCTCTGGACAAGCTCAAATTGCCCAAGGTCCCGAATGTGAAGGTTCCTGAGATCAAGGCCTTGACGGGAGAAGACGACCCCGTCGTTTCCACCGGCATTGCGGATGCGCAGACCGAGATTGCTTATCTGGATAATTATAATCCCAAACAGCCGATCCCTCTGGATGTGCTCAGACCTGCAAAGGACGGCACATTTCATCTTCCTCCCGGCGCGTATGAGTTCGACTGTCAAAGCTACTGCCTTCAGCCCGGCACCTACGGTCCGAGCAGAGGCGACGGTTATCTGTATGCGCCTCTCAAAGGATCGAGGAGCGGAGTCATCAATTCAATTTTGAAGCGGTCGGCAAATCATACCCGGATCCCGCAAGAAGATATTCAAACGCTGATATGGGCGGTCTTGGCTCGAACGAAGGTAAGTGATATGTCCGGCGAATCTCGCGCAGCCGCGTCCAAGCTGCTTACAGACGATGAGATCAAGAGCATTCAGGGTTCAGCTCTGGACGTGGTCCCTGAGGACGATCTCGACAGCGTCTTCAGTGAGGTTACGGAGCCTGTAAGGAGAGTTCTGGAGGCGGAGAACAACCTTAGGTGCAAGCTCACGGACTCCACAGCCACTTATGACGAACTCGCTGATATTGCTGTGCTCAAGAGTGATCATGAAAAAGGCAAAGGCAGCCGGGACGTGCCCGTGGGCCGCTGGTCGTATGATCCCCAGGGCTGCTTCGTGCGCTACATTCCCGATGGGTATACGACGACTCACATCGAAATATACGTGCCGGAGCTGTTCACGATAGAGCGTGATGACAAGAGCCGTATCATCTCGGTTGCGGACCGCAGCGGCGCAAAGATTGAGCTTACATATGATGACGGCGTTCAACCTCTCGTCTGCAGTGACGATTCTCGGGTTACAGCATACGCTTTCAAATCCGTGAAGTTGATTGAGCACCTGCCCGCAAGCAAGCCTGAAAATGATAGGCAGCGCGTTTGGGCGGATACCGGTTGGGCTTTTATAGGGGTTCCATCCGGTAAAGCGAGTGAGGTGTCCGGGGCAAAGGAGTTTGCAGGCTGGGAGAAGCGATACGCGAAAGCCCAAAAGCTTGCCCAGGGGTTTGAAGATGCCGCCTCCCGTACACTCAAGGCGTGCGGCAGTAATGGTGCAGCCTCAAAGAGTGCGAGCCTTCAGGAGATGATAGACCTGAGCCATCTGCATACCGCTCTTTGCGCTGTAATAGGCGATGAGGCCGCGAGCGATATATGGACCGCCCATATGCTCGATAGAATCACTAACGCCTGGCAGAGTTCTTTCAAGCAGAGGGTCAGCGCTGTGCAGGTAGCGGCGCTTCCGAGTGCGCTTATCGGCCTGATCGGAGCCGTATCATCCCGCGGCTCTGACGGTCCCGGCGGTTCAGGCGGCGGAGCAGGTGGTGGAGCAGGGTTCAGCCCGGGAGGCGGTGTAGCCGCACCCGGCGATACGGCTCAGCAGAGACTGGGCCAGTCCGGCCGACCAAAACGGCCGTGCGGCGGCTCGGGCGAGGGCGGCGATGCGGGGGACGCTCTAAAGCGAGCGCTTAAGAAGAACGGCATCGATGTAGGTGACGAGAACCTGGACATTCGCGAGAGCGGGTTCGGTGACTGCACGATTATTCGCTTCCACGTGCCGCTGGATGACGGAAATAAGCCGCTGCCCACACTGGCGTGCGCACAGCAGGCGATCGCGGACGGCAGCGCTTCAGAGGGTTCCATGGAGAGCCCGAAGAAGATTTTGTTTGGATCTGTCCAGCAGTGCGGCGATGAGACTATGGTCACTGCAAGAACAACGGACCTTGAAACCGGTGAAGTAACAAACGCCGGGCGGGGCAGTTCCGAAGGCACCGGCAATTCATCCACGGAGTCAGCCGCAAGCGACGCGCTTGGCGGGTTGGGGCTGTAATCGGTCCGGTCGTTCTTTCTACTGATAAACTGCCCGTTTCGGGACCAAGTTCCCGAAAAACCGCAAAGTGTCCCTTCTAACACTGAGGTTTCAGTCGGCGAAGGCCGACTTTGTGTTGTTACAGCCGTGACTTTAGTCGCAGAGGCACTGTTTTGTCAGACGCATAATAAGGTAAGCAAGCCTCTGTAACGATACACGATCAACGATCAAACGAAAGTATATATATTTGACACCTCGGCGCTGCCGCTCCTATAATTACTGAGCGTCATATGGCATCATCCAACGTTTCACTAATCATACCGCTCGTTGAAGCAGGGCCCCTCCGCAGGGCAGGCAGAAAAGCGACCGACCTGTCAAGGCTGGTCGGCGCGCATTTTGTCGTCCCCAGGGGGTTCGTCATCAGCGCGGACGCATATCGCTGCCACCTCTGGGCAAGCGGAGCGCGGCAAACAGCCTCTACAGCCGCCGAAGCCGAAGACAGAGAAAAAATCCGCGAGGCCATAATCTCAGCCGAAATCCCCGAAGATGTGTGGCAGGCGATTGCGGATGCCTATCAGCGATTGTCTCTGCAGTTGGGGTTTGAAAACCCGACGGTCGCAGTCAGGTCCTCGGCGATTGAGGACGGTCTGGCGCAGGTCGGCTTCCCAGGCGCATATGAGAGCATCTTGAACGTGTCAGGCCGGGACGCTCTAAAGGCAGCGATCAAGCGTGTGTGGGCCTCGTTGTGGAGCGGCAAGGCAGCCGCGTATCGGGCGCGCTACTCGATCACAGCCGAACCGGCCATGGCGATCATCATCCAGCAGATGATGGAAGGCAAATGGTCTGGCACGGTCCTTACTGCCGACCCTGTGACCGGCAACCGGAACAGGATCATGGTCTCCTGCTCTTCATCGGCGAATGGGAGCGATCTATCGTGTTTCGTGGTGGATTTGCAAAATCCGTCCGCAGTGGCGAGTGGCGATGACCCGGCAGACTCCCCTGGAGAAAGCGTGATAACGCTGCTTGCGGAGAAGGCGATTGTAGTAGAAAAGACTCTCGGCGGGCCTGTCGAGCTTGAGTGGACATACGACCTGGACCGATTGTGGTTCCTCCAGGCAAGGCCTATGAGCGATATTCCCGCGTATTTCCCTGATAATGGTGATGACGGCGTCTGGAAAAGACTGACATCTTTCCCTGTTTCTTATTTTTCAAGACAGAGCCTGCTTGAGTCGGATCGAGTCCGTGTCGTCAATGGATATGCGTACGAACTGCAGCGCACCGAACTTGAAAACACCTCCAAACAGATGGCCGAGGGCTTCAGACTTCTGGAAGACTGGCAGACCAAGACAGGCAAGTCGCTTAAGACCGACCTCGAGAGCCCGGACCCGGCCGGCGTCGCCGATATGGTTGCAAGCGCCCAAAAGCTGGCCGGTGACGTTACAAGCCTGCTCAAGTGGATGGAATATGCAAGGCATTATGGGTATCTGTTTACCGATCAGCTCCGCCGGATAACCGATCAATGTGATATTAATAAGCTGTTTGGGTGGCTGCCGGGAGGCGCAATAATGCGTGATGCGCATCTGCAGGAGCTTGCCGACCAGTTTTGCTCAGCCGAAAAGTCGGGCAGGATAGATGATCCGGCTTGGCGCAGGAGCTACAAAGCGGATGTCGAGAAGTTTGCCCAGGAATACGGCCACTCGTTTATTCGTCTCGATGATATGTATGACCCCGCTGCCTGGGAGAGCTGGGTCGAAAACAGCGATACGGTCTTCAGAATGATAGCGGCCATCAACCGTCGGCAGAGTATTGCCGGCCTGATAACGCTTCACTGCGCAGCCGAAGATGATTATCATCCGGCAGTAATGGATACGGAGAAAGCCGTAGGACCGGCGAAAAAGGCCGGTTTTGAAAAGACCCTCCGGTTTGCCAGAGGGTGGCTTTCACTCGGAAATGAGTGCGAGATCGCGCTTGCAAACGCGTCCGCGCAGTTAAGACTGGCTATTATCGAGCTTGGTCGCAAATTGGCAAACGCAAATATGATTGCAGACAAGCATGACGCATTTCATCTTGCCTTATCGGAAATTGCCGAACTTGTCGATCAGCCGGGCGCAAGCCGCGAAAGAGAGATAGCAGCTCTCGTGGCTCAGCGCAAGCATGAAATTTGGCTGGAAGCTCGGCTCTGCCCGCCTGATGTCCTGCAAAATGGCTTGGCAACGGTTTCATCTCAGACCCCTGGAGGTTTGGCGCTCACCGGAAGGAGCGTCTGTCCGGGTTCAGTTTCCGGTAGGATAAGAGCAGCTCGGAGCGTTGAGGATGCGGGTGAGATCGAGTGCGGCGAGGTGCTTGTAGTCGAATCGCCGAGCCTGGCCTGGACTCCGTTTCTGGCAACTGCGGCAGGGTTCATTGCTCAGGGGGAGTGCCTGCAGCCGGGAGTTGAGTCGATAATACGCACCTACGGCATACCGGCTATCACCGGATGCAGGGGAGCGCTAGACGCCCTTCAAAACGGCAGCCATGTAGCTCTGGACGCCTCGGCGGGTGTGGTAGAGATCAATACCCAGCCGTCCGCCGCGCGATCCGTATAACTTCAGCCAATACCTCCGGGTTGTCTGAGCCGACCAGATATTGTTTGGAGCGCTTGGATGTGAGTTTGACTCCACGGTTTCCACGGAAGTAATAGGCTTTCATCTGTATGTTGAACCCGATTCCATAACCGCCGAAATAGGCGAGCGGTGAGAACTGATGCACACTGACCTGCTCGATATCTTCCATCTTGAGTGTGAGCACCGGGATATCAAATATTCCCAGCCTCACCTGAACACTTTGAGGGCCTACGGACATTCTCAACCCGCCCAGCAGCACAACGCAAAATGATCCGATTATAAAAGGTACCACCTTTTCAGGGGTAAGGATCGCACCGACATAAAACACGATGATAGTCACAGCGATAATACAGTTTATCCAGATCGGGTTTTGGACCTCACGGTAGATCCAGGGCCTGCCTTCTTCAGTGGCAGCGCCTATTCGCCTTTCGATATCGTGTATATCTGAAGAACGTATGATCTCCACATCTCTATCCACAATTGCTATCCTTCCGCCTTTTCAGGACCAGTATCGCGACATCGTCTGCAAACTTTCCTCCCGCATGCGAGAGCGACCTGTCAATGATGTGCTCGGCGATAGCCCTAGCAGATGCATCGTGAGCCTCGCACAAAGCCGCCATCATCCCGTCCTCTCCGAAAAAATCGCCATTCTTATTGCGCGCCTCTATCAAGCCGTCTGTGTAGGCTACAAACACCCCGCCCGGCTTTAGATCAAACCCCGTGATGCCGTATTCGGTGTCGTCCCTTATAGCAAGCGCGCTGCCTTCGAGTTCCAATAGTCTGCACCTGCCGTCGCAGACAATGGGGTGGCAGTGACCTGCGTTCACCAGAGACATGTGCCCGCACGGTTCATACTTGGCTGCCAGAGCCGTCGCGAAAAGTCCCGACTTAAGCTCGGAATCGGCAACGCGGTTGACGCGGGTCATAGCGTCCGCCAAGTCGTCATTTTCGCGCACAAAACCCCTGAAGAGTGACCGCAGCATCACCGAATCCGCCGCCGCATCCAGGCCATGACCTGCCAGATCGCCTATTATGAATGCGGCTCCACCGCCGTTAAGGGTAAAGAAGTCCAGAAAGTCGCCGCCCAGTCGCGCCTTTTCGCGCGCTGAAATATATACATGAGCCACTTCAAGGTCGAATATCTTTTTCGGAATATCCGCCAGCAGCCCCTCTTGCACAATACGGCCGACCTCGGCCTCTTCTAGGAGTTCTTTTCTATATGATTCAAAGTAAGAGGTGGCCATAGCCGCCAGCGCGGCGTGCAGGAATTCGTCTATCGCTATGAACCATGCCTGCGTCTTCTCGCAGCGCCCTGCCAGCAGAAAAGGCGTATAGCTCTGTTCCAGGAAGTGTATGCTGACGATCAGCCCCTGGAAGGGGTAACTGCGTTTTGCCAGGCTTGTGCCGATCTCTTCAAGCTCGGCTATACACAGCTCAATTTCACGGCTGGCCATGCGTGTAAGTATAATATTCAGGATCCTGCCGAAAAACTCCCTTAATTCGTCCTGGGTGAATCCGGGCGGCTCCCACGCACGGCTCTGCAGGCGCAGCCATTCGTCGAGGATTCTATCGCGCATTGGCAGCAATTGTTCGGCAATCTCCTGAAGAGAGCTTTTGCTTGCTTCAGAGAATGATATGATGCGATATCCGGCGAGTCTGTGTGTGTCCACTTATGTGATGCCTCTATTTGCACGGGTAATGTGTGACACATGATACCACGAATGCTAATACAGGACGAACAAACTATCAGCGAAGCTATGATGGGTAAGGATCTCCGAATCCTTATCCGAGAACCAGTGCCGGATCTCCGAATCCGGCTATTGCAAGCAAAGGTTGTGGGGTTCGGAGACCCCGATTTGGCATTAAGGTGACGATTCGGAGATCGCCACCTATCAGGGTTCGTTTATTCAACGTTATGATTTTGACTGACCTTGCTGCCGAAGCCGCCGGACAGTCGTACCTATCAACTCCGAGCTTCAATGTAATATTGACATCCGCTGCATCCGATGATAAAATCTCATTGGTTGGTGCGGGAGTAGCTCAGTTGGTAGAGCGCTAGCCTTCCAAGCTGGATGTCGCGAGTTCGAGCCTCGTCTCCCGCTCCATTTTAATGTACGTGCTTTTGCTCAATGTTAACACCTCTGAATTCCCAACGTCAACTACACTCTCTGCTTTGAATCAGTTCAATTCTCTGCGCACGAATATGCTTCGGATACGATTGTGCCGAAGCAGCCTTCATAGAAGACTAACCTTCGGGGCATCCGCCCGCGAAGTATAAATCTTGTTTCCCGGAACACTGAACTCTCTCTGCTTTGGGTGCACGGAATAAGCCCCGTTGTATCGGGACACCCCTGTCCCGATACCTTGCTGCACTAGAGTTATTTCGGGAGATTCTCTCCCGAAATAACTCAAACCGATACTCCTGCTAAACCGTCGAGGAACATTGACAACGCGGGAATTTTGAGATAAATTGCATTGAGCTGAACTTTATATTGAATATTGATTAATTAGTTTGTGTGTGTGAGGAGAGTTCATTGTGACGGAAAAAGAAAAATCGCATGCAGGAATGTTATATCAGCCCGGTGACCCTGAGCTTGTATCAGATCGCGATATTACCATTAAAAAGTTATATGCTTACAACAAATTAAATCCACTAGACCGCGATGCGCGGCAAATTGCTATACGCGAGTTGTTAGGCAAGACTGGAGATAACTGCGTTGTGGAGCAACCGCTTTTTTGCACTTATGGATACAATACGACGGTGGGCGATAATTTTTTTCTCAATGTCAATTGCAAGCTTATGGACAGTGGTAAGATTACAATTGGAAATAACGTATTCATTGCACCAAATGTCTGCATTATAACAGAAGAACATGCGATGGGTGTTAAACAACGTTTGGCAGGATTGGAGTATACCCACCCGGTAAATATTGGTGACAATGTGTGGATTTGCGCAGGAGCTATTATATTGCCGGGGGTAACTATCGGTGATAATTGTGTAATCGGCGCAGGCAGTGTCGTTACAAAAGACATTCCTCCCAATAGTTTAGCTGTCGGCAATCCCTGCAAAGTAATCCGCACACTAACAAATGATTAGTCTTTCTTTGACTTGCACTATCCATACGCGCTCTTACCCTTGTGGGTGAGGGCGCGTTTTGCCCTGCCCCGATACCTTGCTGCACCAGAGGCGTTTCGGGGGAGGGTCTCCCGAAATAACTCAAGAAGACCAACATTCGGGGCATTCGCCCGCGAAGTATAAAGCTTGTTTCCGGAGCTTTGCTTTATCCGGTTACGACCAGGTTTCAGGTTGCGCCTGAGAGAGCAGCAAAATAGCAATTTTGAACATTGCGGCATTACTGCCGCGCTGCTATAATCGTGCAGCTCATGTTATGAAACGAGGGTAAATGCGGAGAATGAACATTTTAATGTATGGTCAGATCGGCATAATAGCCGCAACTCTTCTTAGTGCAGCGCCTGGTTATCCGGCTCAAAGCGCTTGGAAGCCGGCTCCTTGCAATATTCCAACCCCATGGTCAGATAAGGTAGACCCGGCGAACACTCTGCCGGAGTATCCTCGTCCGCAGATGGAGAGAACAGACTGGCAAAATCTGAACGGGCTTTGGGACTATTCGGAAACGGCAAAAGATGCGCCATGCCCTCAGAACTGGGACGGCAAGATCCTCGTGCCGTTTGGAATAGAATCGTCCCTGTCCGGTGTAAAAAAGGCATTGCAGCCCGATCAGCGCCTCTGGTATCGACGAGATATTGAGGCCAAATCGGCATGGCTGGATGGCAAACACCGTCTGCTTTTGCACTTTGGAGCAGTTGATTGGCAGTGCCAGGTATACATTAATAATAAGCTCATTGGTGAGCACAAAGGCGGCTACGATCCGTTTACATTTGATATTACGGATGCCGTCAAGCCGGGTAACAACGAGATAAAGCTCAGCGTCTGGGACCCGACAAATTCCGTATATGCCGCGCTCGGCAAACAGGCTTTAGTTCCTTCGGGCGCCAAGTATACCAGCACAAGCGGGATCTGGCAAACTGCCTGGCTGGAACCTCTCCCCAAGACCTATATTTCAGACATCAAAATGGTTCCTGATATTGCCGCCGGGGCCTTGAATCTCAAAGTGAATGTAGAGGGATCATCTGAAGGTTACCAAATAGAGGCCACTGCGCTGGCAGGCGGCGTCAAGGTCGGCAGCGTGACCGGTCCGGCCGATAAGCTGCTGCTGCTGAAGGTGCCGAATGCCCGGCTATGGTCGCCTGATGATCCGTTCCTTTATGACCTCAACGTGGTTATGCGTCGCAACGGCAAAACAGTAGACTCAGTTAAGAGCTACTTCGGAATGCGCAGTATTCAGATAGCAAAAGATGCTTCGGGATACGACCGCATTATGCTCAACGGCAAATCTACGTTCAATTTGGGTGTGCTTGACCAGGGCTTTTGGCCCGACGGCATATACACTGCTCCTACCGACGAAGCTCTTCGATTTGACATAGAGGCAGTCAAGAAAATGGGGTTTAACACCATTCGCAAGCACGTCAAAGTCGAGCCGGACAGATGGTATTACTACTGCGATAAGCTTGGGATGCTGGTGTGGCAGGATGTTGTCTCACGAACAGTCATACTCAAAAAAGAGACCGACCAGCCGGAATATGACAAGCAGTTTGAATCCGAAATCAAGGCGATGATCGACAGCTATTCCAATCATCCGTCGATTATAATGTGGGTGCTTTTCAACGAAAGCTGGGGGATGTATGACACGAAGCGAATCGCGACATGGATGAAAGACCTCGATCCGTCCAGACTTTTGAATGCGCACACCGGCGGCAACGACGAAGGCGCTGGTGACATCTCGGATGCGCACGTATACTGTTATGCGGGTCTGCCCGGCAGGCAGGAGGGAAAAGCGAGCGTAGTCGGCGAGTTTGGCGGTGTAAATGTTTTGGTTCGCGGCCATGAGTGGCAGGCGGGTACGCAGTGGGGGCATGGCAAAGTCAATTCGGCCGACTTTGCCTTTACATATCAGGACATAATAAATCGATTGAAGCCGATGATTGTTTCAGGTCTGTGCGGCGCAATATATACCCAGCCTTATGATGTTGAAATCGAGGAAAACGGGCTGATCACCTATGACAGAAAGGTCTTCAAGATTCCGCCGGAGTGGGCAAGCATCATCAACAACAGCGTGTATGGTTATGCTTCATCCAAAGTCTCATATGTGCTGGCCAAAAGCGGGAGCAACTGGCGATATGTTGCGGAAAAACCGTCCGACGACTGGTCCAAACCGGAGTTTGACGATTCATCGTGGGCAGCGGGTACGGCGCCATTTGGAGAAAACGGAGGGCGCACCGGTTTTACCGGCTCCGATATCTGGATGCGACAGAGCTTCGAGATTAAAGATGCCGTTAAGAACCCATATTTTGCTATTTCTAATAGCGGCCAAACCGAGATATATATAGATGGTCAATTGGTTGGCGGAGCAGTTGGCGGTGTTTATGGGCAGTGTGTGCTGCTTCCGGCATTCACCTGCGCATCATCGGCTCTTACACCCGGAAAGCATATAATTGCTGTTCACTGTCGGCGCGCGGGCGACAAGCCTGTTGATATCGGCATTGCGGATGTTCAATAATTCTTAAAAGCATGCTCAGGCGAGGAACGGATTTGGTGTCGGTCATCTCGTTCCTCGTCTCCCGCTCCATTTTTATTTACCAGCTTTTTTGCCTCATCTGAGCGTGAATCGAGCTCTATTCACGCCTTAAGCTGCCGATTAGCGTTTGATACAAAATGAGTGGCAACTCTGACTTAACAAACGCCCTATTCTTCTGTCATCTCACCAGCTTCAGTCTCTTCCATCTCAGCGCCATGCATGCCGCCCTTTTTGAACCATGACAAAACCAGCTCTTTGACTTTGTTACCCTGGTGAATTGTCAGCAAAACTGTGGGTAAACTCGCCTTAATAAGCGAAGGAGGATTCCATGGTCAAACTTAAGCGAGTCTATGAGCCGGTAAGCCCGGATGATGGCTGCCGAGTGCTGGTTGAGCGGCTCTGGCCAAGGGGAATCAGCAAACAGAGAGCCGCTCTGACTCTTTGGTTGAAAGATGCGGCTCCAAGCCCTGATCTGCGAATCTGGTTTGGGCATGACCCCGAAAAATGGGAGGAATTCCGTCTGCGTTATATGGATGAACTAAATGACAATCAAGACGCTCTGGTGCAGCTGCAGGGCCTTATCGACAAAGGGGATGTCACTCTCGTCTATGCCGCAAGGGATACTGAACACAACGCAGCAGTTGTCCTAAAAGAGTATTTAGACCGATGAGGATCAGCCGGTAACGACACTTCGGCTGAACCTGTCAGCTTGGGCACTGCGCCATATGTCGATAAATGAAGTTGACCATGCTGAAAGCACCAGAAATGGTCTGGCACACCCTCTCTACAGCTCTGAAGAATATGATCCAGGCAACAGGTTACGGACCTGGGTCTTCACAAACTCACCTGCGTTGTTGAAAATCACCATTGCATCAGGAGCATAGTCGAAAAGAAGCTGCCGACAATTCCCGCAGGGCGAGAGAACATTTCCGCTGTAGCTGACTGCGACAATAGTCTTGATCTCTTTTTCCGCATTGGTAAACGCAGCGCCCAAAGCGATCGGCTCAGCGCACGGCCCATATGCACAGGCTTCGATGTTCACACCAGTGTATGTATTCCCAGAACCACATAGGACTGCCGCGCCCACTGTGTGCCGGGGATCACAATAGCAGCGCTTCAGCGTCTCGTGTGCTCTTGCTATAAGCTCCAGATCAGATGCATCAAGCGTGTAGTGCATTTGTGCCTCCAGCAGTATACGGGAATCAGAATAGAGCATTCTCAACTCAGGGCTAACGCATCTAATCTCTGTTGGGGCAGATTTGCAATCTGGCCCCTATAGGGCAATCTCGGGATCTATGATCCCGCTAAACGCTAAGCCTGCATATAAGCGTTAGGCAGTGACATCAGAGATGCCATTTGGCCCTTTTCGGCGCAGATTTTAAATCTGCCCGAACAAAGCCCGAACTTCAGAGATTTTGCGGGTCAGCTTGGAATTGGCGAGTTCCATTTTTGTATACTCATGCATCTTATGGAAACCGAATAGTCGCACCACTGCTCGCTCAAGAAGAGTGAGCGCAGCTTTGCTATAGGAACATCTTTTGTTTCCTGGAATCTGATATCGTTGGTCACACCAGTAGCCTCTTACTGCAGCGAATCCAAAGCCTTCAGCCCCGCGCCTTTTGCGGCTGACTCTATCGCTTCCAGGTTCTCGCCCTTTATGACGAATATCGCGCGCTTGCCCCGGTCGAGGATGCATCCGTAAGCATCCTGCACGCTCATCCCCTCATTTTCCAACGCCTTCGCCAGCTTTACCAGCCCGCCGGGCTGATCGGCAATTTCAATAACGGCCACTTTGTTGAACGCGACGGTCATCCCCGCGTCCGAAAGAGCCTGCTTTGCTTTTTCAGGGTCGGCAGTAAGGAGCTTGAACACGCCGAACTGCCCTTCGTCAGCAAGTTCAAGGTTTATGATATCAATTCCCGCATCGCCGAGCGCACCGGCCACCTTCGCCAGCTTGCCGGACTTGTTTTCTACAAATACTCTGATTTCGTTATACATATGCCTACCTCTCCCAACAGGTTAGCCTGATGAATACTCAATATAATATTTACAATCTCAAATCCACGACTCTTTTGGCTTTGCCTTCGCTTGCGGGCAGGCTTCCGGGCTCGACCACTTCCACTGCCGCCGTAAAGCCTATCTGCTCCTTGAGCCGACTCTGAAGCTGGCCGCGCAGCTTGCGCAGTGTCTCGACAGTCCCGTCGAAACCGTCCTTGGCTAGCTCGACTTTGATCGTCATCTGGTCGAGAGCGGCTGATTTGGTCAGCTCTATCACATAGTTGCCGCCCAGCCACTTGTGCCGCATCAGCACTTCTTCGATCTGGCTCGGGAAGACATTTACGCCGCGGATGATGAGCATGTCGTCCGACCTGCCGACCATCCTGGCCATGCGTGCGTGTTTGACTCCGCACGGGCAGTCCTCGGTGATCAGACGCGTGAGGTCCCGCGTGCGGTATCTGATAATGGGCATTCCGGTGCGGCGCAGGTTAGTCAGGACAACCTCTCCGACCTCGCCTTCGGCAACCGGCTGCAAAGTCTCCGGGTTGATGATCTCGACCAGGTAGGAGTCCTCCCAGACGTGCATGCCGTTTTGATACTTGCACTCAAACGCGACGCCAGGGCCGTTCATTTCGCTCAGGCCGTAGCTGTTCATAGCCTTGAAGCCGTAGAGGTCCTGGAGTTTGAGGCGCATCTCTTCTGTATACGGCTCGGCTCCCAGAGCCGCGACCTTTATCCCAAGGCTCTTCGGGTCGTCACCTTCGGCGATCATCCGCTCGGCTACGTGCATTGCGTAGCTGGGAGTCGCGTGGATCACTGTAACATGAAAATCACGGATGAGCATTATCTGGCGAGCGGTGTTTCCAGGCCCCGCCGGGATTACCCACATGCCCAGCCTCTCGGCGCCGTAGTGCAGACCCAGGCCGCCGGAAAAGAGGCCATAGCCGGACATGTTCTGGAACACATCATTGGGCCTTGCGCCGCCGATGTAGAGTGAGCGAGCCATCAATTCCGCCCAGTTCGCGACATCCTGCGCCGTATGGCAGATGGCGGTGGGTTTGCCCGTGGTCCCGCTGGATGTGTGCATTCGGATAATATCCAGCGGGTCCACCGTCAGCAGCCCGGTCGGATAGCTCTTGCGCAAGTCGTCTTTTGAAGTAAAAGGCAGGCGGGAAATATCGTCTCTGGACTTTATATCGCCGGGCTCGAGCCCAATTTCTTTGAATTTGGATGCATACCACGGCGACTTTGCCGCCTGCGCGACCGTCCTGGGCAGCGCTTCGGACTGAAACGCCTCGATCTGGTCGCGTGACATTTTTACGAACCTCTCACCGATTCGTTCTGATAGATCAATCATAATGATTTCCTCTGTATAAAAAGCAATTTGTGCCTCTACGACTAATATAAGTCAGGACAAACATACATGGACTTCTTCTCGTTTTATATCGTTCCTCCCTCCATGACCGAAACAGGCAGGTTGCAATGTAGGGGTGAAGCATTTGCCGGTCGCATTAGGCCGGCTTTTCAAATCTCGCAGCAAATGCTTCACCCACAATGTGCCAACGCAGTGTATAAGTTTTACCGCTGGCCGGTCGAAACCATGAAAGCTATTGGAAAGAAATCAAAAGTGAGCGCGTCTATCATTACATATAGACATAACGCGAATATGAATGAGTTCAGTTCTCTCCGCACAAATATGCTTCGGATACGATTGTGCCGAAGCAGCCTCGAAAGAAGACCAACCTTCGGGGCATTCGCCCGCGAAGTATAAAGCTTGTTTCCCGGAGAACTGAACTCTCTTGCGAATATCGCACTCGATCACTAACCGAGCGGTAGTAGTTCCGGGCTCTTGGCTCTCCACTCTCCGCTCTCAACTGTTTCTGAGGGAGGGCAAGGCGATGCGCTGTCGTTATTTAATAATATCAATAATGGTCCTGGTGTCGGCGCTGCCTGGCGCGTATGCGTCGAAAGTAACTGTCTCGCGAATCCTGCGTGAGCACCGGATCAGTGTCGTCACCACCGAGAAGTCGGAATCAATAAGCAAGTATGTATTCAGGCTCGGCGTGCGCAACGAGACCTATATGGCGACCACTAACCTGCTGATCGAGAAAAGCCGCCTCAAGGATAAAGACAGCCTGCTCTTTGTGGTCGACCGCGAGAAGGCCCGGCGATTGATAGACGAAGAGAAGAAGCTGTTGCCTTGCCCGCCTGCAGCGGTCGATTCGGCTGAGGTGCTGCTTTATGCCGCTAAAGCTTCGGGGCGAAACGGCTGGGATATAATAGTAAGCGCTCCCAATGAGAAGTGGCTGGATTGGGAACTCGACAGGCTCTGCAAATCCGATCTGGACTCGATGCGCCTGGAAGAACGCGGCAGCATACTGGACAGATTTCAGGTAAAAAGGCTCTGTGTAATCTCGAACGCGGGTAAGCAGCTTGCGGAAGACTGGATATCGCGCCAATTAAGGCCGGGCTGCGACACTATCGACTGGCAGTTTGTTTCACTTGGCTCGGGCACGGAGAGTATCGACCCGGACATGGACCTGTTGTATATCATCAACAAAGCCGCTCTCGGCGAAAACGGCAAGCCGGTCTTACCGGATTTACCTGCGGCAATGCGCTCCTGGCTTGACTCGGATGAAAGCAGCGACGAGTGTGGGGCTGAAAAGCAATCTATTGTAAAAGAGACCGGCAGTACGCGCACGGTAAGCGCAGTCATCGCTCCATGTGCGCGGCAGTTGAAGAGTTTTCTTGCCGAATACCCGTCGGTCGATTCAATGCCCCAAGCCCTGTCTACGACAAACCTTACCGATCTGGGTAAGTATCGCCAGATGATTGTGATTGCCCGCGCCGGAGACCGTGGCGACAAGATACCTACTGCGGCTATCGACGATCTGGCGGGCAAGATGACTTCGGCACTGGCTGCACAGACCGGCTTTGAATGTGTAGGCCGTCAGGACCTCAAGGAACTCGTATATATGGCTCTGCTGCATCAAAAAGAAGGCAACCTGGACAGCAACGATATAGTAAAGATTCGCAAAGCAGCCGATGGAGCGCGCGCCCTGGCGGTAGTGGATGTAGCGGCATATACGACTCAGACGGACTACAGCGCCAATTCACCTCGATGCTGCACTTCACCTTTGGCGTCTTTTAGCGAGTCCGAGCCCAGCCGACCGCATGAGCCTGATCCAAACGAGCGCAAGCTCGGCATCTTTGGCGCTCACAAATATGATGAGGTGGACGGCAGCCGGTCCAACGACCCGGATTTCATACGCGATCACAGGCGCTGGGAAGAAGATATGCACGATTATCGCCGCGATCATGAACGCTGGGAGCGCCGCAAACGCGACTATGAGGATGCCCGGTTATACCATCAGATGGACTGGGAAGTATCGATAAACTCCACCCAGACCGTGCGAGTTTCCGGCAACCTCAGGATTTATGATATCGGCGAGCTCGAATCCGACTGTGCGGGCAAGGTGATTTTTTCATGCCCTCTCGGCGGTGTCGGGTCGCGAAGCGGCGTCTACTGGTCGGATCATGTAAAGGTCCAGGGTGAACAAAACCAGCCGTCTTTGCCAAGCGCGCCGCAGTCGACAACGTATATTCTTGATCAGACTGTTGCTTCCGAAGCGTTCGGCAATGCCTGCGCCGATGCGGTCGGTGATCTCTTAGCGCGCGCAATACTGCCGATGGATACATTTGACGTGGTGGCTGAAGGGAGCGTGAGTGCTCCATGAGACGCTTGCTCTGCTTTGTCATGCTAGGGATGTTAATATGTTGCGCAGTGCGCTGCGAACCGACTGAAAAACACCCTGCGGGGACCGCGACCGTTGTGGCCGACGGCGAAGCGCCTGCCGATTTGCCGAACGCCAGAGAGAAGGCCATTGCCGACGCTATGCGAAACGCCATAATGAAAGGGCTTGGAACATACATAGACTCGGTGACGGTCGGCCGGAACTACACTGTCGTGCGCGACGACATACTTCTCAAGCCGAGCGGTTTCGCTACCTGCGATCAGGTGCTTTCGTCGTCAACGGCAGATGGGCTGTATAAAGTCCGTATAAAAGCGACAGTCAGTAACCGGCCTTTGGCTGAGCGGCTGAAAGCGCTCGGGCTCACTCGGCAGTGGCGGGTTGGTGTGCTTGTGTCCGATTCGACCGTCGAATCCGCGATCAGCCAGCAATTGGTTTCGGCGGGTTTCAGCGTGATCGACGAAAACCGGCGAAAGCGCCTTGAGAAAGACGCCTCTGCTGCTCGCGCAGCCAATGGCGACGGGGACTCCCTGCGAGCCCTGGGCGGCGAGTTTGATGTAGACATACTGGTGACCGGCCGGGCGCAAGCCGATTATGTCGATCAGGACGATTACGGCGGGGTGACACTCTATCGCAGTCGGGGTCGCATGGATGCAAAGGCATATTATACCGATACGGGAGAACTGCTAACCTCGACCAGCGCATCCGCCGACGGTCTCGACCAGACGAAGAGCCTGTCCGCGGAGGCGGGGCTCAATAAAGTCGGAGCCAGGATCGGCGCCATATTCGCGGAGGACCTCTTAGTGGCTCCAGCCGATATGATGCCGTTTATAAGCGTGAAAATCAAGGGTTTCAAGGGTATCATGGCTGCGAAACGCCTAGAGGATGCGATGCGTGATCTGCCGGGGGTGACTCAACTCAAGCGCAGACGTTATACCAATGGCGTTTTGGAACTCAACCTTTATATAAAGTCTGATTACAAAGAAGACCTGCCGGCGCTGATTGAAAACAGCGCTGCGGGCAAAAGACTCGGTATAAAGATTGAGAACTACACAAAAACCTTTATGCAGGCCCGATTGACTGCGGATTGAATCGATATCAGATATCGGTTTCAAGCTTGCTTTCGTATTGACAATCCGGAAATCATGGTGCTAGAATACCAGATATGTCTGTCGGGCAAGCGGTCTCAAGGAAGATGTCCGTATTTGGCCGTTACTTGGCATGCAAATGGCGCGCCTTATCGCCACAAAGATTAAGGGGTAGGGGGGAGCAGTAGCTAGGATGAACGAAGCAACAGCTCGTGTATTTCGACGCATTCGTTCTCGTGCAGGACTACTGATGCTGATTTGTGGCGATCTGCTGGCTCTAAGTGCGGCGTTAATCCTGTCGCTTTGGCTTCGTTACGACACCCTCAGCTTTTCGCAGGTGATCGGTAAGCTCTTTGACGGGCACCCTGCTTGCTTTGTTCTAGTCCTGTGCTTTTACTCCCTGACTTTTCATGCTTTCCGGCTATATAAGTATGCCTGGCGTTTTGCCAGTATCGAGACTATATCCAGTGTTGTAGGAGCAAATACTGTCGGGCTTGTCGCAATGCTGGGCGTGCAATATGCATTTGACGGAAAAATATTTCCGCTTTCGGTAATTGTAATCTTTTGGATGATAAGTATTGCTCTGGTGGGCACCGTGAGGGTGCTGCTTCGTATGGCCAGCCTCAGCGCCAATTACGGCAGGGGCATGTTTCAGGTTATCCCTCAGGATACCCGCCCACGCAGGGTGGTCATACTCGGCGGCGGACCGGCAGGAGCAAGATTATTTAACGCGCTCAGAGATGAAGTCAGCGTCCAGTATGATGTAGTCGGCTTTCTGGACGACCGCCCTGAAAGAAGGGGACTATATATCAGAAAAGCGCGTGTGCTTGGTCCATTGAAGCACCTGCACCGCATGCTCGAAGAGCGCTCCGTTGATGAAGTCCTGATTGCAATGCCGGGCGCAAGCGGGTCCAAGATACGCGAATATGTAATGGCCTGCCGCAAGAAAAAAGTCCCTGTGAAGATAATCCCGGGCATGGATGAAGTCCTTAACGGCAAGGCGCCAGTGCGTATGGAGGAGATCAGTGTCGATGATCTGCTGCGACGTCCACCAGTAAAAATCAATCTGGATAGTATCGATGAATGCATAACCGGCGCGCGGGTCTTGATAACCGGCGCAGGCGGGTCCATTGGCTCTGAGCTTTGCCGGCAGATTATGAAACACAATCCTGCCACTATCGTGCTGCTTGGCCATGGAGAAAACTCCATTCATCAGATATTTCAGGAGCTATCACGCACTTACCCGGACAAAGTTGATAAGCTGCGTGTTGTAATAGCGTCCGTGTCCGATGACATTCGTATGGATCAGGTCTTTCAGACCTATCGCCCGCATGTGGTCTTTCATGCCGCTGCGCACAAGCACGTGCCGATCATGGAGAGCAATCTTCTGGAGGCAGTGCAAAACAATGTATTGGGGACCAGCGTAGTGGCCGAGTGCTGCGGGCTTTACGGCGCGCGGAAGATGGTCTTGATATCCACCGACAAGGCAGTATCGCCGTCAAGCGTAATGGGGGCTACGAAGTGGCTATGTGAGGAAGTCGTCAGATCGGCAAAGACACGGTATCCGTCCACACACTTTGTAACTGTGCGCTTTGGTAATGTTCTGGGCAGCAGGGGCAGTGTTGTGCCGATCTTTCATGAGGCGATTATGCACAAAGGACCGCTTTGTGTTACGCATCCTGATATGACCCGCTTCTTTATGTCCATACCCGAAGCAGTGCAGCTTGTGCTGCAGGCCAGCGCCACGGGCGATTCGGGAGAGCTTTATGTGCTGGATATGGGAGAGCCGGTGCGGATAACGGATCTTGCTTGCGATATGATCCGGCTGTGCGGATATGAGCCCAACGTTGAAATTCCGGTTATATACACCGGGCTTAGGCCGGGCGAGAAGCTGCATGAGGCTCTTACTACACCCGATGAGATTATGGAGCCTTCCAGCAGCGAGGGTATATTCGCAGTGCGAAGGCCGCAATACTTCATCGGTGAGGAGATGAGTGAGGTCATCAAGCGGCTGCGCAAACTCATAAACTCCGGTGATACCGTAGAGATGCGCAATCTGCTGGAAGAAGTAGTGCCCGGCTTCGCCACCAACACCCTTCTGGCAGAAGCCAAATGATTTAGTAATTAGTATTTTATATTGAGTATTTTTTTGTGAGTCGGTTGCAAAACTGCAGATGTTGTAGGTTTAGTCATTCCGAACGAATGTGAGGAATCTGCTTTGAACCTGACGTTGTAAAAGCAGATTTCTCGCTGCGCTCGAAATGACGAGTGTTATGTCTTTTGAGGATATTATCCGTATTTTAATTCGCATCAGGCGTGAGTAATTATTTGTTGGGGCCCGGAATAAAACCCGGGCCTCCTTCTATTTTATGCATTTGATGCATGCTTTTGCGATCTCAATCGATACGGCCTCTCTGAAGAACTTGTCCTTCAGATGCAGGGCGTCCCTGGCATTTGTCAGAAATCCGATCTCGAGCAGCATTGCGGGCATGTGCTTATAGGTGTCCCTCAGCACTCTCAGGTTCGAGTGCTGGCTCTGCGAGTCCCACTTCACACCTCGATTGACCATACCCTTCGCAGCCACGCAGCCTGCTAAAACCTTGGCGACTTCGGCGCTGCGAGTATCTCCCTCAGCCACAAAAGCTTCAACGCCTTGCGCAATCGAAGGCCCTGCATTGCAGTGTATCGAAACGAACAGATCGCAATTATCGACAACAGCCATCTTTCCGCGCGCCGACAGAGCAGTCATCTTCTCGTCTGCTCGAGTTAAGAGTGTCTGATATCCGGCGAGCCTTATGTGATGGCCTATTCGCTTCACAAGGTCGAGCGCAATCTCGTCCTCAATAAGCCCGTTTGCCGCCGCGCCTGTGTGTGATGACTTTCCGCGAGAGCCGTGTCCTGCATCCAGAGCAACTTTTAATGCCGCGCCTTTTTCCACTGCTAACCTCCACCCGAGTATTTTTCCGGTTCAGCCTCAAATTCTGCCCGGCACTCTTGTGAGCAGAACCTGTATGTCTCGCCATTACGAAACACAGTGTATCCTTCAATAGGTTTGGCTCCGCTGATTGTATACAAGACCTTGCCGTCCCCCGATAGCTCGACTTTACAAACAGGACACTTAACCATTGTTCGCGCCCTCCTGTTTAGCAAGTCTCTCAATACGCGCGGCTATGTAGTCAACGATTGCTGCGGCGGTCCTGCAGCTTATGCTCACACCGTATTTTGCGCTGATCGTGATAATCGCGCTTATTGCGCTCTTGCGGCAGTCGGAGGCAGTGTCGACTGCATCATAAAGCTCGCGTATAGAGCTTGTGTCGAGTCTTTCAAGCGCCTCAGCAACCGCCGCCGGGATATATGTCCCCAGCGGCGACTTGAGCAGATAGGCAATGACGATAGGCACGATATAGCCTAATGCGGTGATTATGATGTGGATTGTCTGCGAGTCCATGTTATTCTCCTACACACAAAAATAGCCCGCCTCACAATAAAGGCAGTCAGCATAAATTGCGCGGGTTGCTAAAAGCGGGTCACCAGATACAAGATGAGAGCGCCGTATACGGTTGCCGATATACTCCAGAGCAGGTTAAGGCTGATCGCCGAGGCGCGAGTCTTCCAGAGTTTTTCGATCTGGGCTTCGGCGCATTCTATACGCGCATGCTCCGCTGCACAGTTTGCCGTATTGCCCTGCGCAATCTGCGAGATCTCTTCTTTTATATGAGCGATATCATTTGCCGCGATTATCAGCAGCTCATGGTCCGACATCCGCGATAATTGTTTCATTCTTTCGTCCGCAGTCATATGAACGCTTCCTTTGACACAAGCTCACCTGCAAAGAATTGCCAGCTTAACCACCGAGTCATCTCCGATATGGTGTTCGGAAGTGCGCATGACTGTGTATGTAAATCCATCGCGAGTGAGTGTGTCATCGACGTTGATATTCGCGTCTCCCTGAGTCATCAACAGCAGCCCCGGATGCGTGACGCCCATTATCTCAACATCATCGAGATATGTGTTCATCATGGAGCTGCTGAGCATGCTAAAGATGCCGCGATATGTCCCCCCGGTCACTGTAAACGATTCGCCGTATTTGGCTAGTCTCTTTTTGACGCGTTCCGCAAAAGGCATCTACCACACCTCCTCATCCATTGAAAAGCAGGTATCAGTGTCGATAGTCGTGGAATCGGCTGTACTTTCGGACATCATCGGCAGCGTGCCCTTCAGATAAGGCGAGAGGCGTGATGCTCCCTGCTGCAGAAGATCGACCCCGCGTAGAGACGATGAGCCTATTGAGATTCCACCTGCCGAAAACTCCTCAGATGCGCCCGCTTCCCTGCGAAGCTGCTCGAGAAGCTCGCCGGTGATGATCTCGAGTATTCCCAGCTTAAGGGTGGCCTGAAGATTGGCGTCCGCAGTATTGTTAAGATAGACATCCGCAATGGAGTATTGCAGCGCGGGCTGCATCTCTGTAATGAGCGAGGTAATGGATGTGTCGTAAGTCGTCGAGTCGATCATGGCCTTGCGCTTGACGTCAGCGGCAGTTATTGTGATTGCCATATGTGGCCCTCCTTAGATAGTTGAGAGCGGAGAGCAGAGGGCATAGAGCCGGACCAGTCGCCGCTCTGTCTGTTGGTAAGAGTTCACTCTTATATCCCTCCAGGTATCTTACCTGGAGGGGAATGGTAAGCTCTACAGTATGCCCACCGCGCGCCATGCGTCGAAGAACCGTTTGTAGCCCTTGGTCGTGCCGTCGCCGTTGTTGTCGGCGGCGCAGAGTTGGTCGTAGCTGCCGTCTGTGGAACCGAAGAGCGTCTCGAAATCGGTGATGGCGACCCTCTGAAGAGCGTCTAGAGTGATGTAGTTGCCGGTGATCAGCCCGGCATTGGTTAGACTAGCGAGCAATATTTCCATCGAAACCTCCTATCCGAGCAGTTGAACCGAGAGTGCGACAGTGGCGGAGTGAGCGTCATTGTTCTTTACAGCCATCTGCGCACCGTAGCCCGGAATTACATCGACGACGCTGCAGTCGGCCGTATACACAGGGACCTCTACACCGGTGACTGTTGCCAAAGCGACCGGTGCGGCTCCCGCATCTCCGATTGGCGTTCGCCGATATAGCCGCATAGTCAATGTCTCATCCAAATGATTTGAGTAGACAGTGCGCAGGATTACATGCCTGACCCAGTCGATACCATCAACAGGTGTCGCCAGCACCTCGGCATATGCGGCAACTGTCGCGTCAAGGACCTGTCCAAGGTCAAGATACCTGGGAGAATGCTCTACGCACAGCCTGCCTTCGCCTGTGGTGGTAAGGTCCTGCACGAGGTTCGTATCTTCATTTAGAGCTGTTATCATTCTCATTTCACCTCCAAAAATGCCTCCAGGCAGGATACCTGGAGGCATAGTAAATATCATCAAATACTAAATCTCAAATACTCATTACTAAATTAGGAGGCTTGGCTTCCGTAGGCCATCTGCCAGAGTCCGTAGCCTGCGTTGTAGCGGGCGCGGACGCCGTAAATATACTCATCGCGCATAAAGCCGCTCTCTGAGTCGGCCTCGAGCGCTGCGAACTCGATAGGCATCCTGGACTGCAGGATCACAGGCTTCACTATACCCTTGGTCGAAAGGACAAACCAGTCGTTGGTGTCCGTCAGGTACGGCGATACCAGCAGATCGAGCTTGCCCTTAAGGACATTGGAAGCCTGCTTTGTGTTGTCGGTCGGCCAGTAAGTCGATTCCAGCAGCTCCATGGCTGTCCACTGCAGGTCCGGCGGCACGACCAGCAGGTCCGGCACTATTCCGAGGAACTTGCCGCGGTCGTCCTTATATTTCATCATAGCCGTGATCGCTGCCTGCAGAGCTGTCGCGTCGAGAGCTGTAGTGCCTTTGTTGGACTGCGTGCCGCTCTCGCCTTCGGAATGATCGGTATCGAAGAAATACTGGCCGTCATAGCAGGCCGCGCTGAAACCGTTCTTCAGAAGTGTGAAGACCAGCTCATCGATATGGCGCTTGGCCTCACGAGCCAGGGACTGAACGCGCAGTCTGATCTGGCCGAACTTGTCGTCCTCAATGGCCTCTCGCTCGACAGCGATGGAGGACTCCCAGGTCTTGTTCTTGATGGAGTAACTGTGCTCCAGCAGTCCCAGGGGCATTCTCTCGTCTTTGAACTCCCGCATGTTTGGAACTGCTCCCAGCCAGGGGTAAGCCTCCTCGTCGGATTCGGAAGGCACTATGGTTGCGATGCGCTCGTAGTTGGCAACTGTGTTGTCCATTGCTTCGAAGAATACTGTTTTCAGCCCGTCCTCAAGCAGATTGGGCATGTCTGATTTTGTAAGCGGCATTTTGTTCTCCTTTCAAAATAAGTTATGTGTTGTGGGTTACGAGTTATGAGTTAAGTGCTGAGTGTTATGGAAGCGTGGTATCTCCAGGAACACACAACTCAGAACTCATAACACATAACGGTTCTTAACTCGCGTAACGGTCGATCCTGACCCTGACGCTGGTTGTCGAGATGGACTCGACCGCGACCCCGGCTACTATGTTGTTGGTTGTTGCGGCGTCTGTGACGGTCTGATTGTCCTGAACCTTGAAGGTGACCCCGACATCCGTCTGAGCGCCGTTGGCTCCACCGTCGACGAAGACAAACGTACCTGCGGTCTCGACTCTGATGCTGAGCGCTCCTGCAGTGCCTGCTGAGTTGTCCACGGTCTCATAAGCGACACCTGCGAAGGTCTCACCGGCTGTGTCGGTCGAGTTGGTGGCGTAGCCCGCTGCGTTGATGTTTACCAGCGCTCCTTTGGGGATATTGACGGCTGCCATCGGGTATGAGATGACCTCGCCGTCCTTTCTCTTTGCTTCTCTTGCGGTTGTTGTTGCTGTCATGGTATGCTCCTTTCAAAGTGATAGAATATGGGAGAGGTGATTACCTCTGATACCCCTGACGGAAAGGTTGATTGCCTTGATCGAATACTGCGTTGACGAAGCGGGTGACAGCGTCTTGTGGGGAAGACGCGGTAAGCTCTTGGTCGGAACTGAAGGCTGCTCCAAGTACTTTATTCTTGGAATGGTTCACGTGAAAGACCCGAAGAGACTTGCGCTGCAGGCACAAGAGCTGCGACAGCAGATACTTGAAGACCCATACTTTCGAGGTGTGCCCTCCTTGGATCCTGTTAAGTGCAGGACTGCTGTCGCATTTCACGCGAAAGATGACCCAAGTGAGGTCAGGCGTGATTTCTTTAAGTTGCTAATGCAGCACGACATCAAGTTTCATGCCGTGGTTCGAGTCAAGCGCGAAGTCGTGCGGATTGTAAGCGAATGGAGATCGCTGCATCCTAATTATGTTTACAACCAGAACCAGCTATACGATAGTCTGACTCGCAGCCTGTTTCACGATAAACTGCATCGTGAAGATGCCTACTCGATTGTTTTTGCCAGAAGAGGCAAAGCTGACAGGACCAGAGCCTTGCAGTCTGCGCTTGAGGCAGCAAGAAGCAGGTATTGCAAAAAGAACAGCATAGTTCCATCCGCTTCCATCAAGGTGCATGCGGCTTTCCCCAAAGACCGGATTGAACTACAGGCTGCCGATTACTTCCTTTGGGCTGTTCAACGTGCCTACGAAAAAGGCGAGGACCGTTATGCGCAATTGATGTGGCCGCAAATCCACTGCGTCTGGGATTACGATGATACGCGAGAAGGCAAGACAGGGGTGCGCTACACAAAAGAAAAGCCGCTTGACGCGGCTTCAATACATCACTATTGACAGTAGATATAGGGTCTCCCGGAGACCGGGACCTCACGGCATGGAGCCGAGTTTTGTCAACTGTCAATAGTAGTATACCATAATTATCTGTGCAGTCAACCCTAATCTTGAGAGTATCAACCCACAATTGAACAATCCTTCGCGCGATGTCGTCATACAAGCACTTCTGCCTATTGGCGAGGAGGTAAGCGTATGCTTGCTATCTACCCCGATACCTCTCCACCTGCCCGCTGGTAACCCCCAGCTTCGCGAATATCTCAGGCTCATCGACATCAGCCTCAGCAGTGGCCAATTCTGAAAACTCGATCCCCTTGGGCTGAGACTCCAGAAACCATCTGAAGACCTGGCTCACAGGCGTGGCCGAACCGCCGAATGTGATGACATTAGAATCCTCTGAGCGAAGCAAGGCTTTTGCGAAGACTTCGGACGCAGGTGTAAGCTTTCCAGCTCGTTTTAGATCGTCAATATTGCTCTGAGCATTCTTGTCTGCAAGCTCAGCTCTGAGTCTGTCTACCTCGGGATCATCAGAACTAGAGCTAAATTCTGCATCTACGGCAATCTCGCTCTCATCGATCCGAACGGTATCATCCGCGCTGAAGACTGCTGCGTCCGATATCCTCGGCTCACGCACGAGCGACACCTCGGCTATCCCGCTCTTGTCCTTTTTGATCGCAACAGACAGCCGCTTTGCGTTTGCCTCTTTGATAAGTTCCCATGCAGCGCGCGTAAAACACAGCTTGCCGAAAAGCTCCTTTCCCTTGCGATAGACAGACTTTAGCATACCGATTGCGCCGTCAAACGGGGTAGATGTATGCTCGATCCGAACCGGTGCGTTGCATGTGCCTTCTATCAGCGAATCAAGGTCCTCCTCTGTAATTTCGATACCCCTGTCCGGGTACGCGCCGGCTTCAAAAAGCTTGGCTTCACGTTCGATTGTATTAGTGGTCATATTTTTCTCCTTTCAAAGTCTGTTTACGTGTCAGAATATGATGGGTGGTTCATTAAGTTTGCTTGCTACGTGACTGTTCATGGTGATAAAATCTCATCATGCTGAACAATTACTCAAATGACTGCATTTTCTACTTGGACGAGTCCGGCGATCTTGGTTTCAGTAATGGATCGTCTCACTACTTCGTAATTGCTGCAGTATGTGTAGATCATGGAGATCAAAAACATTTGAAACGCTTAGTCCGCCGCTTCAAGTCGAGTCGCGACATTCCTTTTGAAGCAGAACTGAAAGCGAATTCAAGCAAAATAACTGATAGAAATTTGTTTTGCAAGAAGCTTTCGTCGCTCAATTGCTCAGTTCACTATATTGTGATTAATAAGAATAGAGTTAAAGCAGAGTTGCGCCGGGACACAAACATTCTTTATAACTATGTCACCGGGCTTTTGCTAACGCCTCTCCTCTGTCCCCTTCATCAAGCTGACGTGCACCTTGATTGCAGAACCATAAAAGTAGCATCCGGCAATAGTCTGTGTGAGTATCTGCGGATTAAGCTTTGGTGCGAGATGAACTCACAGGTTAGTGTTAAGTTGGCATTTCCAGATTCACGGCAGTCATTAGGCATTCAAGTGGCAGATTTTGTAGCGAATGCAATTTTCAGACACTACGAACGTGGCGATTCCAAGGGTTACAAAGCTTTGGAACCAATTCTGGGTAACGGCACGAGGTTGTTTTTTGCAGTGGTACAATAAAACAGCGACTTCCTACGAGCGACTAGCTTGCATCTAGCTTATGCACACCCTTCCGGTGGCACGCTTTACGTAGGACTTACGTCGCCAAAACTAATATACCACAAAAAATCAGTATGTCAACCTCTATTTTTCTCAGCCTTTACTGCCTATGCCGCAGTGGGCAGCCCCAGATACTCCCGTATCCAGCTCTCATTAGGTCGGATCACCTCGCCTGAAATAAGCTTTGTGACTGCATTCGACAGCGATTCCAGGTCTTTATCCTCCAGCGGCCCCAGGCTGAATGTCGGGTATGCGCTGACGTTGAAGTTGTAATCCACCAAGCGCCTGATCACCTGCTCGCGCATCACGCTCTCTTCCAGGTCACGCTTGAGCTTTTGCAGGCACATTTTGAGCACGTCCAGATGAACTTTCGCCATAGCGTATGAGCCGGTGCGAGCGCCCTCGTCAGTCACCATTGTCTGAGCAAGAATTGCTTTGGCTATCTGCTTGTCGTGGAACTCTATCGCGTCCAGGTAACCCGCCTCGCCGCCGCGTTGAGCCTCCATAAGCTCGACCTGCACGTCCTCTGGTATAACGATAGCGGTCTGCTGCTGAATCTTATCAAGTATTTTCAGCAGGTCATCCTGAGCCGTCTTGGGTGTGCCTCTTTTGTAGCTGCCCTTAGCTGTAGGCGAGCCGTATTTTTCCAGATAGACATTCAGGAACCGCATCAGCACGTCCTTGCTCCAGAAGTGCTTGTAGGCTGCGCGCAGGTCCGACGTTCCATAAGGCGATTCATACCTGGGCAGATACGAGTAGATCGCAAACTTCTCCGGCGGAAGTGACCCCTCACCCCTGCCCTCGGTATTTCGGGAACTTGTTCCCGAAATGAACCCACTGTTTCTGTGAAGAGACCGCACATTCATGAACTCGTCTGTATCGAAGGTGAATGTAGACGGGTCCTTGCTCTTGATCGAGGCGAGTCCGATCATCCCAGCATACGACGAGTCCTCGATCACGCGATAGTTGATCTCCATCACACTGAAGCCCTTTGCCAGCGCATCGAGGACGTTGTAGAGCACGTCTAATATCGAGCCGCGCATATCCTCCAGCGCCCAGCGCACGAAGTCTGCTACACGAATGTCCTTTAGGTCGCTGGATGCCGGGTGAACTTCCCAGCCATGCGAGAGCACGGCAAACTTCTTGATCATCAGGCACGCCTGCACCTGGGCATCGCGCTGCATCTGATCGTAGATGCCATAGCCGCGCTTGCCTATCAGGTCATCGGGGTTATACGGCAAGATGGAACCCAGAGCAGATGTGATCGATCCTCTGGCTGATGCGAGTTCGTTTAAGGGCGGCGGCTTCCGGGAGCGGAGCTTATCCTTGAATTTGGTTAGAACCGATTTTGACATACACTGCCTCCTGTTTGGAAATTTGACGCTAAAATCAGGCACAAAAAAGCGCCCCTGCAGATAGACTACAAGAGCGCTTGCCAAATATTACTGTAAAATTGTTTGCGCTATGCAGCGCCCGCTTCCCCGGTCCTGCCGATCACGCCTGTCCTCTCCTCAGGCAAAGGGGCCTTTGCGGCAAATATGAAGTAGTGATAGATCAGAGCCGCAACGATAGCACCGACGATCGGGCCGACCAGATAGACCCATACACTGGTGAAGTTGCCTGATACAATCATCGGGCCGAGTGTGCGAGCAGGGTTCACAGACCCTCCACTCACCGGCCCGCCGATCAACACGCCGACTCCCAGCGCGAAACCAATTGCAAGACTGGCTGTAGTCACGTTTGCCCGCTCGTCTGTCGAGATCGAGACAATAGTAAAGAGCAGGATGAATGCTATAATCACCTCCATCAGAAATGCCTGCAGTTCGCTTGCTGTGGCGGTAGGGTATGTGGCTGCGAGAAACGCTGTGCTTCTGGCCGCGTCTCCAAAGGTAGCCCACACAGCCAGCGATGCAGCAATCGCTCCTGCAATCTGTGCGATTATATAGCTTATGACATACTTTCCCGGAAACCGCCCGATGCTGTACAGCCCGATAGTGACTGCGGGATTAAAGTGCGCGCCCGATATGTGGCCTAGTGTACTTACGAGCACCACCAGCACCAGCCCGAATGTAAGCCCTACCGATAGTGAGTTGAGCGGCACTCCCGCGATAGGTCGACCCAGTATGGCTGAGGTCGCTACGGATGTGCCTGCAAATACTAGAATAAAAGTCCCGATAAACTCTGCCACGCTTGCGCGCATCATGTTGTCTGCGCTTGAAGTATTGTTGCTCGGCATAATATGATCCTCCTAGAGTTATGTTGTATTACTTATACCTACTCTGGGAAGGAACAATAGCAGAGCGAGGTTACCATCCCCCCACAGCAACCCTCCCGTTCCTGCTCAGATACCTTCCGGAAAAGCCGGATGACTTTGCCTGCAGGCAGGCAAGAGCAATGGCAATCACCAGGTCATCGTGGTGGCCGGATCGAGCGTTCATGCGCACATTGCCCGAGTCTGTAAGCTCGTATTCGTAGTATTGCAACTCGCGCATAAGAGCCTCATCGCGCGGGATTTTGATTGCATTATGGGCAAACTGAAGCGAGAGGTTCTCAATCAAATCGCGCTTTGACTGGTTCGTGAAAGTGTAACCCTCCACGGATATATCCGCGCCGCACTCCCAGAGCCTGGATTTGAGCTGTTCGAGGAGCGGGTCGCCGACAGAAGTCTGGTCCGTAAGCGCCGAACCGACTCTATATCGCTTCAGAAAGTCGACAACACGCTCTATCTGGCTGCTCCAGCTCATAGAATTGAATCGGTCGATACCAATCACCTCGCAGCCGGACTCGCCCACGCTCATGGCGACAACCGCCGTGTAGTCCGAATAGCGCGCCCAGTCAATACCGGCTACCACATAATCGATATTTGTGGACGCGGTATCAGACTGCGTTGAGGCAGACTCGATATCTTTCCAAGAGAACACGCTGCACTGGTCGTCAATAAAAGCAGCCTCATACTCGACAGCGAACTGCCTCGGGCTTATCTCGAGTCTCTGCTGATCTATATACTCGCGGCTGATATGCGGGTTTGCCCAGGACGGAAAGCTGAATGACGCATGCCTTTTGCTGCCTGATCCATCCGCTCCCCTCATGAATGCCCTGTAAAAGTGATTCTTGCCGAAAGGGGTCGAAATCATCACCAGACGTCCGTCACGGTCTGCAAGCATCGGCGAGATCACTTCGTGGATCACGCAGTCACGCACATACGCCGCCTCATCTACTATAATTCGATCCGCCGAGTTGCCGCGCAGGTTTCTGCCGTCCTCGTCGGCTGTGCGCGCAGTGATTATACTCCTGCCCAATGTCAGCCTGGGGTACGGCGTCCGCACGACTTTTGCGGCATGTCTGAGAAGCTCCGAACCGGTGACGAGCCGCTCTACGCTGTCGAATATCAACCGGGCCTGGTCATAAGTAGCCGAGACGATCATCTGCACGCTGCCCGGATGGAAAACAGCCATGGTGGCGGCGTCAATGGCGGCGGACTCGGTCTTGCCCCAGCGCCTGCCGCATGATGCGACTTTGACCTCTGCCTCGTTGAGCATCCACTGTCTTTGGGTCTTGTGCGGCTTCCAGCCCCAAAGTATCTTTGCCAGCCGGAGCCTTTTCGATGCGTCAGTCTTCATCTTCATCGTCATCCTCGGAAGCGCGTCTGATTATCTCGGCAAGGGCTTCACCTGGGTCGACATCGGGGGTCTCGAATGCGCCGCTTGCCTTGAGTATTTCGAGCAGGACCTTACCGTCCGTCTTAGCCGACTCTGATGTCATCCGGCACAGCGCCGAGGCAGCGTTTAGAGCCGCTTGACGGGCAAGTCTTCTAAACCCTGCGGCCTGCTCCTTTTCTCGCTCTCGCAGAGCATCCATGAAGCTCTCTTCACGCATCCATTGCCTCAGGGTGGACAACCTGATTCCAAGCATTTCGGCTGCTATGCTGTCCGAGTGGCACATCAAGAGTTCAATAGCGGTATGTCTTCTTGCTTTCATGGATAGCCTCCCTGAGATATTTTGGGAGACGAAAAAAAGGAGCCTCGGGCTTTCCCCGAGACTCCGCAAATATTTGTCTCCCATAATTATAAGACGACTTCTAAGCCAAAATGTGGTTAACGGACCATGGTATTTTGGTTAAATGTTGTTCACTATTAGTGAACCGATGGATTTTGAGCTCAAAATTGCCCTGTATTGAGCAAAACCAGAGTGCACGCCTCCTGAACCTCTATCCCTGATTCTATGCACCTGCTCGCCAGTGTATCGTTTTCGGCGCCTGGGTTTAGTATCACTCGGCGCGGATGAGCGTTTATTATCTCTTCTATAAGAGATGTCGAGTTGTTTTGCCCGAGGTAGATAGTGATCGTATCTAATTTCTCGCTGATTGCGTCAAGGCTGGGGTAACATTTTATATCGTCGATGGGTCTGCCCGACGGGTGCACTGGAAAGACGCCGTAACCATGCTCTGCCAGCAGCTTAACGGCTTTGTGTGAATAGCGTTCAGGTTTTGCCGAAGCGCCAAGGATCGCCACGTTATATTTCATCATTTACCTCCCGGACGGTCCATTATACCTTGATGATAAATTTCTGAAAATGGATCAAATGTTCGATTGACAGCCGCCCTGTGAAGGGGTATTATGTTCGACACAAGGATCAGTCTTACAGATATTTGACAAAGGAGGTCAGCGAGTTGGGCGTGCAATATTCGGCAAGACCAAGACCCGAACGTATTCCCCCCCGCAGGCGGAGGCCGAAACGCTCCGTTTGGAGGAAGATCGTCTGGCCGCTGATTAAAGTGAGCGTGGTCGCCGCGCTCGCCGTGTTCATAATCGGTAAGATCGCAAGACCCTTCAGACTCTACAATCGCGAGTATCGTGAGACCAGGCAGATAGCTCTTCAGCTTGAGACCATGCGCAAAGAAAACGCGGCTATGGAGCGCCAGATCAAATACCTCAAAACTGCCGAAGGCTCAGCTCAGGCTGCCAGGAAGCTCGGTTGGGTCAAGCCCGGCGAGATCACTCTCGTGCTGCCGGACTCGAACAGTAAGGACCAGCGCCGCTAAGTCACCACATTAGGATACAGCTTGCCGCCCAGAGCGACCAACAGAGTAGTCGCGACTGTGAGCACGGCTAAGTCCAACCCCAGCCCAAAAGCAGATGTTCCGCCCAGAGGCATGAGTGCGCGCAGAGCATCGACCATGTATGTCAGCGGGTTTATGTGCGAGACCACTTGCAGCCACGGCGGCATTATAGCTATCGGGTAGATCGCGTTGCTGGCAAAGAACATCGGCATGGTGAGAATCTGCCCGATCCCCATAAACCTCTCGCGCGTTTTGACCAGGCAGGCTATCACCAGCGAGAACGTGGAGAAGAACGCCGCTCCAAGCAGCACTACGGACAGCACTCCCAGCAGCGCCAGAGGGTTCCAGTCAACTCTTACCCCAACCAGCAGTGAAAGCAGATATACGATCACTGCCTGAGTCAGCGCCCGTATGCCGGCTGAGATTGCCTTTCCGAGCACCAAAGCTGCGCGGGGAGTAGGGCTTACAAGGAATTTATGCACTATCCCCAGGTCGCGCTCCCAGATAATGGCTATTCCAAAGAATATCGAGATAAAGAGCACACTCTGAGCCAGGATTCCCGGGGCCATGAAGTCGATATAGCGCAAATTGCCGGATGGAATCGCCCGCACCCTCGAAAAAACCTCGCCGAATACCAGCAGCCAGAGCGCGGGTTGAACGGCGCGGGTAAAAAGTTCGGTTGGATCATGGCTGAGCTTGCGCAGCTCAAGTTCGGCTATAACTAGTGTCTTGCGCACAAAGCTCGATATACTAGCCCAGACGCCGGGCCGTGCGTCTTGTTCTTGAGACTTCACGGAAACTACCTCCGGATTCCAACTTGCTGCCTGTATAGTGAATAAAAACCTGGTCCATTGTCGCGTTTTTGCGGCCTATTTTCTCTTTCAACTCGGCTGGTGAACCTACAGCGGCTACCTTGCCCCCATGCATAATAGCGACATTGCTGCAGAGCTTGTCCGCCTCCTCCATAAAATGCGTCGTGAGGAAGATAGTTGTGCCGAAGTCCGTGCGAAGAGTCTTCACATGGTTCCACACTGCCTGGCGGGCCAGCGGATCCAGGCCGATAGTCGGCTCATCGAGAAACAGCACACGAGGCCTGTGGAGCATGGACTGTGCGATCTCAAGCCGCCGGATCATCCCGCCCGAGTAGCTGCGGACCAGCTTTCCGGCGGCATCCGCCAGGCCCATCATATCTAAAGCATCCTGAACGCGCGACTCCCGCTCGGCGCGAGGGATGTCATACAGCTTGGCAAAAATGAGCAGGTTTTCATAGCCTGTGAGGGTCCCGTCAGCCGAGAGCATCTGAGGCACATAACCTATAATCCGCCGTACGTCGCGTGCCTGCCGTACAATATCAAAGCCTCCCAATGTTGCGCTTCCGGATGTGGGCGGAAGCAGGGTAGTGAGCATTTTTATGGATGTGCTCTTGCCTGCTCCGTTGGGGCCGAGCAGGCCGAAGATCTCGTTTGCTTCGACAGAGATGTTCAGATCATTTACCGCGACAAAATCGCCGAATTTCCTTGTGAGATTATGAGTTTCCAGAATTGGCATATCTTTACTTCTTGCCTCCCGGCGTCGGCGCAAACGTCTGAGTCAGGATATTCATCGCCTCAATTACTGTCTGGCGCTGTCCATCCGTCAAGGAGCTGAGCTTTTCAGCTATGCACTCACGCGTCGCCTTTGCCGCGGCTCCAAAGACTTCTTTCCCCTTGTCCGTAAGATTGAGAGTGATGCGCCTGCGGTCGTCTGCCGACGATTCGCGTTTCACCAGACCCCTCTGCACCAGCAAATCCACGGTTTTCGACATGGACGGCAGCCCCAGACCCATATGCCCGGCAAGGCATGTGAGCGATGCATTTTCGTGACGGTTCAAAAAAGCCAGAACCCTGAACTGCGGCACTGTAAGGTCAGCGGGCCTGCCTCTGCGCGTCTGAGCGCGGATTGTGCGCATCCCCAGCAGCACAGTCTCGACCACCAGCGCTGCCGTATCATAATTAGTTTGCTTATCGAATGATTGCATATGCGAAGTATATATCAACCACGCACTAGAGTCAATATTACAAACAGGGCGAACGCATCTTAATTTTGTGTTTGGCAAAATGGTGACCTTGCGACTAAAGTCACAGCTACAAATACACAAAGTCGGCCTTCGCCGACTAAAATCTCAGTGTCCGAAGGGACACTTCGTGTTTTTCTTAGCCGCGGTTTTAACCGCAGAGGCCAAAACAAGGTGGATAGCATTTTGATGCGTAAGCCCTGATATTAAAAAGAAGATTGGGCTATGCAGGCGGCGGGGTAACTTTTGGGTGATATGGACAACTCAGAAGACCACTACCGGCAGATGTATGTAATGGCGCTGCGGGCGCTGAGTGAGTCGGGCATAGACTATATGCTCGGCGGCGCATTCGCGATTTACTATTACACCAACTGGTGGCGCAACACTCACGATATCGATGTGTATATGGTCAAGGACGACGTGCAAACTGCTGCCCGAGTGCTGGATACGGCGGGTTTTGTTGACATAGGCGAACAGGCCGAGGGCGACCGTGAGTGGATTTATCACTCGTGCTGCGATTCGGTGATTGTGGATGTGATATGGCGCTTCGCTAACCTGGAAAACTATATCTCCAGAGACTGGCTTGCTCGCGCTCCGACTGGTCGATTTCTGGGGTTGGATGTCAAGTTCATTCCGCTGGAAGAGATAGTCTGGATCAAGACATTCGTTATAAACCGTCATCGGTGCGACTGGCCGGACGTAATGCGCGTTTTCAGGGCCCAGTGCGGTAACTTGGACTGGGACAGGCTCCTTGAGCTGCTTGATGAGCACTGGCTGCTGCTGGCGAGCCTGATAGATGTGTTCGACTGGCAGCACCCGGATTCAGTCGGCTGCGTGCCCGCGCGGATCAGGCATGAGCTTGCAGACCGGCGCAGGCAATACGTAGCGAATCCTCCAAGGGGAATCGAGCGGGAGCACTTGCTCGATCCGTGGATACACTACAGGAAGGACAAATATGCGCTTTGGCGGGATGAATAATCCGATGATCGATGTAATCGAGGAGATCGCGTTGATGGCGGACCTCGGCTTCGATTTCATCGACCTCACTCTGGAGCCTGAGGAGACTTACTCGGCGACGATCAACGTCAAGAAAGTCACCAGGGCTCTTGCCAGGGCCAAGCTCGGTATCGTAGGCCATACCGCCTGGTACCTGCCGGTCGCATCGTCATTCCCGGAGATCAGAGAAGTGGCGATCCGAGAGCTTGAGAGGTGCATGAAAGTCTTCAAAGAGATGGGCGCGGAGAAAATGAATGTGCACCCGTATACCAGGATTCCGCTTCACGAAGAAGACTGGGTGATTGCTCAGAACATTGAAGTGCTGGCGCGCTTAGCCAACCTTGGCAGCGAGATCGGGCTGCGGGTGATGATGGAGAATATGCCGCACTTCAGCCGCGTATCCCAGCTCAAACCCATATTTGAAGCCGTGCCGGAGCTTGAACTGCTTCTGGATGTGGGCCATGCCAACCTGGACACCCCGCACAACTACAGCGAGGAGCTTATCGCTCATTTTGGTGAGAGGCTGGGGCATGTGCATATGCACGATAACCGGGGCGGCAAGGACGATATGCACCTGCCGCTGGGGGTGGGAAACATTAACTGGCTGCGAGTGGTGCGCGCCCTCAAAAACGCGAACTACGACGACACGATCACCATAGAAGTCTTTGGCGACGATGACGATTACCTGGTAATGAGCCGCGACAAGCTGAAATATCTGTGGGAGCACACCGAGCCCGGCGAGAAATAGACAAACTACACGCTCAGTGCGGTAAGCATCTCGCCTACGTTGCGCGCCATGAACTCAACCGTGCTTACAGCGCGCGGGTAGTCCATTCGAGTCGGGCCGAGCACACCGATAGTGCCTGCGGTCCGTCCGCCTATTCTGTATGTGGCCCCGACGAAACTGCACTCGCGCATCTCATCGAGCGGGTTCTCCGAGCCGATTATAACTGAGACATCCGTGCCGAGATAAACAGCCGAAAACAATTTACAGAGCGCGCTTCTCTTTTCGAGGACCGAAAGCACCGCCTCCAGCCTCTCGGCGTCCTTAAACTCAGGCTGCGCAATGAAATAACTGGTGCCTTCCAGATGGACATCTACTTCTTCCGAAGGCTCGATCTCCTGCTTCAAAAACTTCAGCACTTTTCCCAGCAGCTTTGTCATATGAGCAGAATCTTCGTCCACAGGCTCCATGGAGGTCACTTCAGCCAGCGCGCGCCCGACAAGCTTTCTCGAGAGGAAATTTGTGGCCTTTATGCAGTCGCATTTATCAAAATCGAGCATGTCATGCAGCACTCTGCCGTTATCCAGCACGATCACCGTGAGCATCTTGCTGTGGCCGATATCCGCGGTGCTTACGTGGCTTATAACCGCGTCGCGCACAGCGGGGTGCGTAGCCAGCGAGGTGTAGTGTGCCAGGCTCGAAAGGATCCGGCAGCTCTGCTCGATAATTACATCGACTTCCGCCCGCCGAGACTCCATTTTGTCCTTTGCCCGGGCAGCTTCCTGCGTGTTTACGCCAAGCTGGCCCATAAGCCGGTCGACAAAGAACCTGTAGCCGAGGTCTGATGGAATTCTTCCTGCGGACGTGTGCGGCTGATGAAGATAACCAAGCTCAGCCAGTTCGGCCATTTCATTGCGGATAGTAGCCGATTTGACCCCGAACTCATATCTTTCTACAAGCTGATGCGAGCCGACAGGCTCGACTGTGCGGACATAGTCCGTAACCACAGCCTTCAGTATGACCTGCTTACGAGAATCGAGAGGGGTAATCGGCAAACTACTCATGAAAATACCACCGTGGTCACATGAACCACATCTATCTGGATATTATCACTCAAATGGAGGCTATGTCAAGATGGCGCGTTCAACGGGCATAAAAGGCTGTTGGATACGCAATACAGTAATTCTACCGGTTTTTCATATTGGTAACGCCATATTTAATATGCTGTGCTATAATACATCATTGTGATAATAGCGCGCGAGCATCAATGCGAAAAGACGCGCACAATGCACCACACACTTACTTTATCGGAGGAGATTATGAAGAAAGTATTGTTTGGGCTTGTCGTGTTTGCGTTGGCGATTGCCAGTGCAAGCATGGCCGGAGCAGTCGAATGGCATGCATGGGGCGTGCATGGCGGCGCAATCAGCAGCACCGCGCCCGGCACAATTACGGCGGTGACCGGAAACGATGCCACTTACCACTGGAACAAGAGCAACTGGTCGACCCGCACAGGCCAGAAGGCCTTCTACAGCACCAATGCATTTAATGGTCAGAATGTCAGTGTTATCCAGGACATCACGTACACAGTGACCGCGGGCTACTGGGGAAATGTGTATTTCAACGTGATGGTCCAGGATGCAAACGGCAAGAAGGCTATTTTGTCTCCATCTTACAACAGCGCGACCAACTCGGGTTGGACGTTAACCGGCACCTTAGGCAAGAGCTTCTGTGTTTTTGAAGCCGAGTCAGGCTGGACAGGCACATCCGCCACCGGCTGGTATGCCGCAGATTGGGACGAGGTCAAAAACCTCACAATCGCGAATGGCCCGTTTGCCGAATTCCCCGACACCGTGACTGCGCCGCACGCCAGCGCTCAGGGCGATGCGCTGTATACGGTCAGTAACTGGTATGCCTGGGGTGGAGCGGCTGCAAGTGACGGCCTGCTGATCACATTCGGCCAGTCCACCGGCACCACCACACCTACTACCACAATAACAGGGTTCGGTGTGACATCATCCGTTCCTGAGCCGGGCAGCATAGTTGCCCTGCTGAGCGGACTTGCCGGTCTGGCTGTTATCAGACGGCGCAAGTAGTACTAAAGCTGATACTTGAAATCCAAGCCCGAAGCCGATACGGCCTCGGGCTCTTTTTTGCTTTTTTGTGCAGAGGTGTCCCTGCAGGCGTGCAGGAGCGGGGGCGGATGCCGTGGAATGCTCTATTATGAGCAGTATGATCCTTATTCCGGCAGGCCCGTTCGTCATGGGGCTGAGCAAGCACGAGGTCAAGAGAATATGCAGGCGCTTTGATATAAAATCTGCGCTTCTTGTCGATACTATGCCTCCTAAGAAACCTGGTGAAAGTGTTGATGACAAACCGTCGTTTCGCAACCAAACTCGGTTTCCAATTGACGCAAGTGGGCAACCCCCACTGTGGGCTCAGAAAGAACTCGAACTGCCCGACTTTTATATAGACAAATACCCGGTCACTAATGCCGAGTTTTACGCATATGTAATCGAGGCGAACGTCGATTGGATATATAACAAGTATAATCCGGTGCCAAAGGATTGTGAGAGACTGCCCGCAGTCAATGTGACTTACCAAATGGCAGAGGGCTATGCCGCATGGACGGGCAAGCGTCTGCCGACTGAGCAGGAGTGGGAGAAGGCCGCGCGGGGCAGGTTCGCTATGCTCTTTCCATGGGGAGGGGTGTGGCATTCCGAACGCCTGTCATGCAGCGTCTCCACTCAGGGCAGCCTGAGCCCTGTGGACTCTCATCCTATGGGGTCCAGCCCATACGGAGTGATGGATATGGCAGGCAATGTCTGGGAGTGGACGTCTGCAAGCCGCGATGAGGCAATGGTAATTAAGGGCGGATCATTCAGGGAGAGCAAACCGTATCAATTTATATGCGCATTCAAAGCCTTTGAAGAAAAAAACAGTGCGCGGGACAATATAGGATTCAGGTGTGTAATAGACATGCCTCTATCACCCAGGGCGAACGCACGAACGAACGCTTTGTGACGATGTTCAAACACGTCACTCGTATGATGGGTAAGGATCTCCGAATCCTTACCCGGGAACCAGTGCCGGATCTCCGAATCCGGCTATTCCAGCAAAGGTTACGGGGTTCGGAGACCCCAATTCGGCATTAAGGTGACGATTCGGAGATCGTCACCTATCAGGCGTTCACATTTTTGTAACTCGTGCGTTAGCCCTGCTCTATCACCCGACACCTAACACCCATCACCTGATAAGGTGCTATAATGTGATCAAGGAGTTGATCGACATGAAATGCCCAAAATGTGAAACCCAATTGCCTGAGGGAGCGAAGTTCTGCCCTAACTGCGGCGCAGGTAAGTATGTAGAAACGCCGGCGCCCCAAGCAAAGCGCAAGCGCTCTCCGATAGTATATGTAATAGCAGGACTGGCCGCAATTGCCCTCATAGCGCTCATATTTGCTGTGCTTGCAAGCAGGGGAAACGTGACAAACGCCCCCGGAGGATCGGTCTCACCGGGTAATGTCACTAATGCGCCTGCCGGTGCGCCGAACGGCGGCAACGTGCTTAATGCGCCTCCAGGAGCTCCTCAGACCGGTCAAGGAAATCCAAGCGCAACGGCTAAGCCCAAGCCTCCGCAGTCGGTTGTGGATTATCTCGCATATGTGAAGAGAGTGGAAGACCATCGTCAGATGCTGCTCAAAGATACGACCGCTGCCCTTGGCATGGCGGCCGCCGGAGGCGCGGCCAACAGCCTCCTCAACTTGATTGATATGGCCGGTGATCCTGATGGCGAAAAGGCTCGCGATCCCCTGGCCGATACAAAAAAAGAGCTTAACCGCCAGTATAAAAACTGGATCAGCACGCTTCAATACCTCGATAAGAGAGCCGCCCCATCTGAGTGCAGAGAGTTTTCAGGCAATTATCGCGATGTGATCTTCAAAGAGACAAAAACCATAGGCGAGATAGCAGTGAGCTTCAATGCCGCAAATGTGATGAACTCTCAGGATATGTCCAAGCTGCTTGCATCTCTCGAAAAGATGAAAGGTGACCCAACCATTCAGAGCAATATCGATAAGGCTGCAGATACGGCTGATTCTTCTCTCGACAAGATCGTCTCTAACTACGATATGCAAAAGCCGTTCTCCGTGCAGCGCGAGTCCAAGACCAGCGGAAGCATCATGGGATTTTAGATTTCAGATTTTATATTTAGTATTTGGTTGTGGGTGAGGGTATGACTTTTAATGAGATAGTCGAAAAGCTGGGGCTTGAAGCGCACCCTATGGAAGGCGGATATTTTCGTGAGACATATCGCAGCAGCCTGACTATACCCGGCAATGTCCTGCCCGGCGAGTACGATCACGACAAATCAGCGTGCACAGCCATCTACTTCCTTATCGGTCCGGGCCATTACTCGGCTATGCATAGGGTGAAGACTGACGAAATCTTCCACTTCTACTCGGGCGATCCTGTAGAGATGCTTCAGCTCCACCCAGACGGCACACATTCGGTCATCACCATAGGCAGCGATATTATGTCTGGTGAGGCGCCGCAAGTGGTTGTTCCGGCGGGATCATGGCAGGGAAGCCGACTCAAGCCCGGCGGCGAGTATGCTCTCATGGGCACAACTGTTGCCCCGGCCTTCGATTATGATGACTACGAGCACGGCAGCCGCGAATCTCTTATTGCCGAGTGTCCTGAGTGTGAGGAGATGATACGGGAACTGACGAGGGAATAGAAAAAAGCCGGCCCCCAATGGGAAGCCGGCTCTCTTACTCTCTGCTATTCTGCTCTCAGCTACGCAATAGCCTTCACAGCCTCGATAATATCTGCCACTGTCGGCACACAGGCTTCCTCGAGAGGAGCGCTCATAGGCACCGGGCAATCCTTGGCTGCAAGCATCACAGGCTGGGCGTCCAGGTAATCGAACCCACTGTGACCGTCTTCGAACTTATAGTCCATATACTGGCGGACTATCTCAGGCCCGACTCCGCAGCGCGGGAAGTCTTCGGAGACCGTGATCAGCCTGCCTGTCTTTCTGACCGACTTGGCAATGGTGCCCATATCCAGCGGGTTCAGAGTCCGCGGATCTACGACTTCGACGTTGATCCCCTCTTTTGCGAGCTGCGCAGCCGCGTCAAGAGCGAAGTGGAGCATTCGACCGTATGCAACTATGGTCGCGTCGGTGCCTTCGCGCTTGATATCGGCAACTCCCAGCGGGATCACGTAGTCATCGTCAGGCACAGGTCCCATAACGCCGGAATACATGACCTTATGCTCCAGGAAGAGCACCGGGTTGTCATCTCTTACAGCAGCCTTCAGCAGGCCCTTTGCGTCATACGGAGTGGACGGATAGACGATATAAAGTCCGGGAATATGCAGGAACATCGCCTCCAGGCTTTCGGAGTGATGAGCCGCCATACTTCGTCCGACGCCGCCCTCTGTCCTCACGACTGCAGGTATCTTGGTCTTGCCGCCGAACATGTATCGGTTAAAGCTCAGGTTGTGGATCAACTGGTCGGATGCGATGGTCATGAAGTCGACATACATAATTTCAGCTATCGGCCTGATACCGCGCATTGCAGCGCCGCCTGCCGCTCCGACAATCGCGGCCTCGCTGATGGCTGTGTCCATAACCCGCTCAGGTCCGAACTCATTGTAGAGCCCGCGGGTAGCCGCATAGGCTCCGCCGTAAAGGCCCACATCCTCGCCGAAGATCACTACGCTCTTGTCGCGCTTCATCTCTTCGCGCTGTGCGTCTACCAATGCCTGGCCGTAGGTTTTGATCGGGACTCCGTATTTCTCCTCAAAAGACTTAGCATCGGCGGCCTTGAGCTTGGGCAATGTGGTGGCGAATGTCCGGCGGATATCGTCCTCGATCTGTTTGATCTTAGGCAATACTTTCTTCTCTTCGGCGATCTCGGTGTTGAGTTTTGCCTTGTCGACCGGGACGTAGACATCGTTGTAAAGCTCGCTGACATCCGGGTACGGGCTGTCAAGACCGAACTGGCAAGCGTCCGCTATTGTCTTTGCCGCTGTCTTGGCGACCGAATCGATCTCGTCCTGAGTGGCTATGCCGGACTCGAGGAGCTTGTTGCTAAGCACGATGATCGGGTCGCGTTTCTTCCACTCGGCCTCTTCCTCGCGAGTGCGGTAGGCCTTCTGGTCACTGGCGGAGTGGCCGTACCAGCGGTAGGTCTTGCATTCAACAAAGGACGGGCCCTCGCCCCTGCGGGCGCGGTCTACGGCTTCCCGGACTGCACTCTTGACAGCAAGCACGTCCATACCGTCGCAGATGGTCGAAGGTATTCCATAGGCAGCGGCCCTGTCGGATATGTTTACTATGCAGGAGGCCTGCCCTGCGCTCTCGACTGTCTTGAGGCAGAACGGAACGCTCATACCATAGAGGTTGTTCTCACAAATGTATACAATAGGAAGGCCGCCGAGCATCGTGGAGCCCATATTGAGGGCTTCGTGGAAGCTGCCGGTGTTGGTTGCGCCGTCGCCGAAGTAACAGAGAACCACAGCGCCCGTGCCGTTCAACTTTTCGGCCAGGGCGGCGCCTGTGCCGATCGGAATGTTTCCGCCGACAATACCGGTCGAGCCAAGGTTACCCTTCTCGACATCGGCAATGTGAAGCGACCCGCCGCGTCCGCGGCAGTAACCTGTAGACTTACCCATCAACTCGGCCATCATCCGGTTCCAGTGTTCCTGGCGGGCGGCTTCGCTTTTGGCATGCTTGTCGCCGATTGCGCCGCAGTGGCCGTGGCCGCGGTGTGTGCTGGCGATTACGTCTCGGTCTTCTAAAACTACGATTGATCCTACTGCAACAGCTTCCTGTCCGGCATAAAGGTGCGACGCACCTCTTACGGTTCCGTCCCTGAGTATTTTGTAGTAGGTGTCCTCAAAGTTGCGGATTTCATGCATTTGCCGCAAATAATCAAGCAGTTCGTCCTTTGATTCGGAAGGCCCGTTCGAGGCTTTCTTTGGTGAGGCTGTTTTTGGCATTTCGCAGTAGCTCCTTCAAAAAAGTAACGCGGCTTATGCCCGCGTCACATTAAACACTTTTGGGTTCAACTCGACTTTTTTTAAACCAATTAGTATTCTACCGCCCATGCCTAAAATAAGTCAATGCTCAAGCCGACAAAAGAAACACCGGGGTTATTTGCTATCATCTCCCGAGCGCTGGTATAATCGTGCTTGAAAATGCTCGCATGCGAAAGGTTTGATTGATTATGATCAGAGTTGGAATAATAGGCGCTTCGGGATACGCCGGGGCTGAATTAGTCAGGTATTTACTTATGCATCCGGGTGTGGAGATTACATATCTCGCCTCCGGCACATATGAAGGCAGGCCGCTTTCGGACGCCTATCCGAGTTTTCTCGGCCAGGACCTGCCGCTGTGCGAACAGTGGGATATAGAAAATGCGGCGGATAAAGCCGACTTCTTCTTCCAGGCCCAGGGCAACGGCAACGGCATGAAAGTCGCGCCTGATCTGATGGATTACGGCAAGAAGCTCATCGATGTCCCGGCAGATTTCAGGCTCAAGGATATGGCCGTCTATAAGCAGTTCTACGGATTGGACCACACCTGCCCCGAACTTGCCGCTGAGGCCGTATATGGAATCCCTGAGCTGAATGCGGATAAGATAGCCGAAGCAAGGATAGTGGCCAACTCAGGCTGCTATGCCACAAGCTCGATACTCGCGCTTTCGCCTCTGGTAAAGAGTAAGAATGTATGCCTGGACTCGATTATAGTAGACTCCAAGTCGGGAGTATCGGGTTCAGGGCGGTCGAAGCTCTCCGTGCCGGGCATGTTCTGCGAGGTCAACGAGGGTCTTAAGGCATACGCAGTGTCGACTCACAGGCACACACCCGAGATCGAGCAGGAGCTTACCAATGTAGCGGGCGAAAAGATAACCATAAACTTCACACCTCATCTGATCCCGATGAACCGGGGTATCTTAACGACTGCCTACGCGAGCGCCGGGCAGGGCAAGAAAATCCCGTCGACCTCTGAGATGATCGCCCTATATAGAGAGTTTTATGCCGGCAGGACTTTCGTGGTCGTGCTCGATGAGGGCCGGCAGCCGTGCACCAAGAATGTCCTCGGGACTAACTTTGCGCACATAGGCATAGTCTCGGACGCCAGGACCAACCGTGTGATAATCACCTGCGCGATCGATAACATGGGCAAGGGCGCCGCAGGCCAGGCTGTGCAGAACATGAACGTAATGCTGGGTCTGGATGAGACAACCGGCTTGATGATGCCTGCGGTCTATCCGTAGTTGAGAGTGGAATAGAAAATGAATACCACTTAGTATTGCAATGTAATACGACAGGCTATGGCTGAGGTAAGTCAGATGGAAAAACCAAGAGGCGAGATAGTCATATATGAGCCAGTGGAAGGTGAAGCACGTGTAGAGGTTCGATTGGAACATGAGACTGTTTGGCTCGATGCTCATCAGATGGCTGATCTTTTTCAGCGTGATCGCACCGTCATTCTGAAACATATACGCAATATATATACAACAGGGGAACTCAGTCAAGAGTCAACCTGTGCAAAATTTGCACAAGTTGCCAAGGATGGCAAAACTCGCCTGATGGACTTATATGACCTGGACGTTATTATTGGCGTTGGTTATCGTGTGAACTCCCGTCGAGGCACGGACTTCCGCATATGGGCGACTAACATTCTTCGCGACCACATCACAAAGGGCTATACCATAAATCAACGCAGACTTGTGGAGCAGGCAGAGCATTACCGTGAGCTTCAAAATGCTATCCGACTTATCGGAGATGTAATCACACAGCAGGCACTGGATCCGCCACAGGCCGAAGGACTGCTCCGCGTCATAACCGATTATACCTATGCCCTTTCGGTGCTGGACGATTACGATCACCAGCAACTCACCATAAGAAATACTACCCACAAGGAGCCCTTCAGGATAAGCTATGAGGCTGCGCGCAAAGCTGTCGATGCGATGGCTGACCGGATGAGGCAGGATGGCAAGGAACCCGGCTTGTTCGGCAGAGAGAAAGATGAATCGTTCAAAAGTTCGCTTGCAGCAATATACCAGACCTTTGGCGGCGAAGACTTATATCCGAGCATCGAGGAAAAGGCGGCACACCTGCTATACTTTATAACAAAGAACCATTCCTTTTCAGATGGTAACAAGCGGATTGCAGCAGCAATATTTCTTTGGTTCCTGGATGCAAATGGGTTGTTGTACACCGAGAGCGGCCAGAAGCGATTGGGCGACAATGCGCTGGTGGCTCTTACTTTGATGATAGCCGAGAGCAAACCACAGCACAAAGATGTCATAACCAAGATCATAGTGAATCTGATCAACAGGGATAATCCTTAATAGGAGGCTCATAACGGTTAACAAGGTTATCTTTGTATAGCACAGTGTAAAATGCTATACTAGGTTATGCTTACAATGAAGAAAATAGACGGTGCCGTCACTGCGCCGAAAGGATTTAAGGCCGCCGGGGTGCGGTGCGGTATCAAGCAGCAGGGCAGCGACCTTGCGATTATATATTCAGAAGCCGAGGCGTCGGCGGCGGGGGTCTTCACCACCAACGTCTTTAAGGCTGCGCCTGTAGTCAGGAGCATGGAGGCCGTTAAATCCGGCAAAGGCAGGGCGGTTGTAGTTAACTCGGGTAACGCCAATGCCTGCACAGGTGAGCAGGGCCTTAAAGACGTCGATCATATACGCGAGTTCGCGGGCGAGCTGCTCAATGTGCCCGTCGATATGGTCTTGTGCGCTTCTACGGGAATAATCGGCCAGATGCTGCCCATGGACAAATACGAGATAGGCATTATGGACGCAGTGGCCGAACTCGACGAAAACGGCGGCGCTGCTGCCTCACATGCGATCATGACTACCGACACCAAGCCTAAAACCGCTGCCTGCGAGATCGAAATAGGCGGCGCTGCTGTGCGGATTGGAGCTATCTGCAAAGGTTCCGGCATGATCTGTCCCAATATGGCGACTATGCTCTGCTTCATCACAACGGACGTCGACATCGATCCGTCCGCCCTGCAAAGCAGCCTTTCATCAGCAGTGGACCGCAGCTTAAACAGCCTGAGCGTGGACGGCGACATGAGCACAAATGACTGCGTGATTATGCTGGCAAACGGCAAGTCAGGATGCGCAAAGATCGCACAGGGCTCGCCTGAGTATGAAATATTTGAAAAGGCGCTCGCCGAGGTCTGCGTAGATCTTGCGAAGCGGATAGCACACGACGGCGAGGGCGCGACCAAGTATGTGGAGGTCAAAGCAGTCAACGCCGAGACCTATGCCGATGCAAAGGCAGTGGCTATGAAGATAGCCAATTCGCCTCTGGTAAAGACAGCCATCTTCGGCGAAGACCCCAACTGGGGCCGGGTGCTTTGCGCTGCCGGCGGCTCGGGGGCAAAAGTCGACCCGGACAAGACTTCGCTCTATTTCGGCGATGTAAAGATTGTGGAGAAGGGTGAACCCATTAAGCTCGACGCGGAGGCGGCACGCAAACCCATGCTTGAAAAAGAGCTGTATATCACAGTCGATCTGGGTCTGGGAACCGAAAGCGCGACAGCATTCACCTGCGACTTCTCATATGACTACGTTAAGATCAACGCCGAGTATCACACCTAATATTTGTCGGCGGTCAATAGTAGCTATTACCTGGGTCAGGATTTCCGGATCCTGACCCAAGATTTAGACTTTCCACTTTCCACTTTCCACTTTCAGCTTTCCACTTACCACTTACCACTTAACACACCTGCACGTTACATCCACAAATTGTGAACAATGCGCACAGCAGAGGTTCAATATGTGCCTTGACAAAACAAAAAACTGCTGATATACTCCGATATGTCAATAGTTGAGCGTCTAACGGTCGTTTCCAATCCTTTTGTAGGTTGTAATTATGGAGCTGGACAGGAGCAAAAACGAGCCGCGCTGCGAGGATAGAGTCGTCTCTCTTACGAAGAGAGAGGCTGAAGTCCTGAGCCTGGTTTTGGAAGGGAAGTCATCCAGGGAAGCTGCTGCTGCTTTAGTATGTAGTAAAAGAACGGTTGATTTTCACCTTTCGAGGATCTACGACAAGCTGAATGTCTCCAACCGCGTGCAGGCGATGCACCGCGCCACACTTCTAGGGCTGGTCGACGTAAGGCTGCCCGGCAGGCAGGACTAAATCAATCATCAGGGCGAGCAAGCCAGGGCTTAAGACTCTTTCATACGTTTCAGCACCTGATTGATGTGCATTCTTTGTATCGAAAAATCCTTTTCCGATACCTGCACACCCAACCAAATTGTCCATTCACAACCGGTGAACAACATTTAACCAAAATACCATGGTCCGTTAACTACATTTTGGCCGAGTTGTCGTCTTATAATATGGAAGGCAATTTTTTTCAGGGGTCTGCGAGGTTTCGCAGGCTCCTTTTTTGTTGCGTCTGACGCGAAGGAGGAACCCATGTCGTTCACCACGCCACTGCCGGACTCAAAGATCAACCAGACCGCACGAAACAGACTCGGCGAAGCCATCTATCTGCTCGCCCACATCATCCGCAAGGC
>JBDKUO010000046.1 GCA_039679645.1 Armatimonadota bacterium | reverse complement strand
ATCTCTGATGCCACTACCTGGCACTTATATGCAGGCTTAGCGGTTAACGGAATCTCAGATCCCGAGATTGCCCCAAAGGGGCCAGATTGCAAATCTGCCCCAACAGAAATTAGATGCGTTAGCCCTGCCTTTCATTCTGACTAATCTTTACGGACTGATCGTATCATTTAAGCTGAGCTATAGTCAAATTTGATGTATGATTAGATGTAATATGTCACGCGTAATGCGAATTAGATTGAGCATAAATAGCGCCATTTTTCAGTCCCCGTAGGGGGACTAGAATCGTAAATTAATCCGCATCATGCGTATATGTCTATGTTAATTTGTGCGCAGGCCGAGTTCTCTTAGCCTTATGCGCATCGCCACAGTGCTGACCTCAAACATGTTGGCCAGCAGTGCTGTCTTATCAAAGCGGCCATGTTTGACTTCGGATGCTTTACGCCTGACAAGCGCTGCGGGCATCAGGATCTCTGCCGCGAACCTGTCGCACAGGCTCTCATCTTTGGCGGAGTTGTCGGTTTTTATACGAAATGCGTCTTCAGGCGATTGACGCCCTATACACAGAACGTGATGAGCAAGCTCGTGCGCTGTTGTCCAGCGCTGACGTTCCGGGGAATCGTTTGAATTGAGGATTATGTGAGCGCCCATCTCGGTGCGCAGATACATACCTGCGACGTTTTTCGGCAGGGGTCTGATCTCGATCTCGACACCGAACCACTCCGCCAGCCAGTTTAGATCGAGCGGAGGCTCTATGTGCCTGGGTATCAGTCGAATGCCAAACGGCATCTCCATAGCACCCCTCATAAATGACGGCTATGATCGCGCCGGGAGACCTCGGTCACGATCTTCATGATATCATCCGCATCTTCTTGCGAGAGGCCGGATACACTGCGCAGAGCAAGTTCGACAGTTTTAACCAGATCCCCTGATGGAGGCTGCTTGCGGCCTGCCGCAACAAGAAGTTCATCAACGTCACCGCCGACAGCTTCGGCAAAATCAGCCAGCAGGTCATCCGATATTACCCTGCCGAGGTTTAGCAGTTGGCGGAGCCACTCGGGACTTATATTGCTCCGTCTGGCAACTTCCTCACGCGTAAGACCCGACGCCTCCAGCATCTTTTTTGCTGATTGCGCCAGTTCGGGCTCATATCTGGTTTGTCGTCTGCCTCGTAAATTATCGTTCATTTTCACCACTGCAGCGTTCGTTCTACCAAATTATTATATGCTCCCGCGCCATGGTGTGCAAATTTTCCAGCATATTCGCATCTATATTATTGACATTCTTCAATACTGTGATATATTATACCACAACAATAGTGGTGGCGATACGTTCATACAGGGAGACTCAGATGGCTGAAACGTTCTGGATACTCGAATCACCTGAAAAAAGAACCGCAAGATGGGATAAGGGCAACATATGGCGCAGGAGCGATTATCCCAACAACACGCTTGGAGGCGAATATATTTCATTCGGCGGCCCGGCAAACCGTGTTTCCGAGCTTCGGGTCATCTTGCAGACCAGCAGCATTCCTGACATCATCTGGACACTGACCGATTGCCTGGTTCGCAATCAAATACTCAACGAGATGCGCGAACAAGGGTTTACGGGCTTTGAAACAAGACGCGCCATTGTTCGATGGGACCCATCAGCAACCATATCGAATGTTGATGGCGGCCACAAGCTGCCGGAGCTTTCATCCGATGATGATACGCCGATGTTTTGGGAGATGCTGATAACGGGATGGGGCGGAATGGCAAAAGAAGAATCGGGAATTAAAAGGCTTGCGGAAACAAATGTCTGGGAAGGCTTCCCCGACTGGAGCCGTGCGGTTGATTGGAGCTTATGGGACGGCAGCGACTTCTTTATAGTCTGGCCGTTCGCATTCACACTGCTGGTGACCGGCAGGGTCGCCGAATTCATCACAACGCATAACCTAACAGGCGTTCACCTCACAACCCCTGATGAATACACTCGAAAGTACGTCTTGCACAAACCGGGGCGCATTATTCCTATGCGCCTGCGCGATCACTTTCCTGATGAGCGCGCAAAAATAATAGGCGGGCCTTTGGGTATATACTAAGCGCAAGCTCGCCACCAAAACATGAATAGATCAGTTCTCTGGGAATTGTGGGACCTGCTCTCCAACGAAGTTTTGGGGATAGGGGATGGGGGATAGATTACGTTGAGTGAACAACCAAAGCCTCTCTTCCCTAACCCCTAACTCCTATCCCCCGGGCTAAAACCATCAGTTTCTCTCGGAAAACTGAATCTCTTTCTCATGACAACTGCATTCGCAAGCTGATATACTAGCAACAAGTAAATGTGAGGTGCGATTGTTTGACACAAAGATACAGCCCGCCTGACAGATCTGTTCGTGAATGCAAATACTGGTGGTTCGATATATGGGACCGAATGGTAAATGGAGCGCTTAGAAGCGCCGGAACGCCTAATGTTATGGTCGGCCCTGGAGAGATTGCTATAGACACACATGTCCACAGTCTCTTTTCGCACTGCTCCATATCGCAACCTGAGGCGATCATTCTCAGGGCTGTCAAGCTGGGTCTTCGCGGCGTGTGCGTAACAGACCACAATGATATCCGAGGCTCGCTGAATGCAATCGAGTGCGCCGATGATCTCAAACACCGGGGATTGATACCTGAAGATTTTCTTATCATTCCCGGTGTCGAGATAAACAGCAATCGCGGCCACATAGGCGCTCTGTTTACAAATGAAGCACTGCCGATTGATCGAAGCGTTGAGTGGACTGTGAATTCGATTCATGATTGCGGCGGACTTGCGGTAGCTGTTCATCCATATCATTCTACCGGCATCGAAGATGCTGTCTATGATGCGCCGTTCGACGCGGTTGAGGTCGAGTGCGGTTCGGTCTTCGGAGCCGGATTGGTAAGGAAAAATTCCGCTATAGCAAATGATTCCAGACTTGCGCATATGGCCAAGTTCGGCGCGAGCGACGCTCATTACATCAACGGCATCGGCAGTTGTTACACGGTAATAAAGCTGAGCGAGCCAACCTTGAATGCGGCAAAAAAAGCTATCCTGAACGGAATGTGCTCGGCGAGATACTCCATACCTTGCCTGCGCATGAGGAAATTGCTTGGCTGCATAGGCAAACTCGATTAACTGCAAAAACCCGTAAAAGCATCAGTTATGCTCCTCACGGGACATGGCAAAACTTAATTGGCTAAGCTAGAGGAGACCGATACTGGCAAACCTGTCGAAAGGCAGGGACGCAAAGCCTAGAGCCTAAGGCCCCAGTGGCTATGGCGGTCTGGCTGCCGAAGCTCCAAGCGTTCCGTGTTGACGTAGATAATAGTGGCCGCCATTTGAGCGTTAGGCGGCCAGTCTGTTGCGTTGACAAGGACCAGCGCAATGCGTCATGGCTGATTGTATGGAAGGCTCCTCTAATTTCACGGCGCCGGGGATGGCTGCTCCGGCGCCGTTCCCCTGTACACACTCATATTCAGTGGTCTACTTGCCGAGGCAATTGCGATAAACGCCAAACCCAGCGATTTTCCTGCTCGGCCGCTCCTCAATTAAGCGGGGAGAGCAGTAAAATCGCGGCCAAATTTCTTTCATCGCAAGCCTACTTGCCGAGGCAGTTGCGTTAGGCATAGCTAATCTCAAATCTGTTGGTTCAAAGAAAGTGGAAACCCCAAGCTCTGAGCGTGTGGAACGAAGCGCAAATGCAAAAAAGTGGAAAATCTACCCCAATAAAAGCA
>JBDKUO010000045.1 GCA_039679645.1 Armatimonadota bacterium | reverse complement strand
ATCTCTGATGCCACTACCTGGCACTTATATGCAGGCTTAGCGGTTAACGGAATCTCAGATCCCGAGATTGCCCCAAAGGGGCCAGATTGCAAATCTGCCCCAACAGAAATTAGATGCGTTAGCCCTGGGTTTTGTGATATCCAAGAGGCAGTCCAATGTGATAGAATCTTACATGGGTTACCTGGCTCTCTACCTATCACATAACTGCGCGGGTGGATTTTGTTTATTAGAAGATTAGCCCAATTCATCGGGGCTTTGGTCCTGATTATAATATTTGCATCCGGCGCTTGCTGGTCTCAGACAGCCGCAAAGAAGGGCCGAATGCTGGCTCAGCTTACCCAAGCGTCAAAAATCCCGCTTTCCGAACGTGTCGATTTCGTGGTAAAAGCCATCCCTACGGAGTCGGTTCATCTAGCCATAGATTTAATTGTCTACAAGTGGATGGTCAGACAATCGGACATACCACTTGATATCGCGAATATTACCACGGTTATACCGGCCCTCACAAAAAGGCTCAATGATCCCCTGGTCAATTCAGCGCAGCAGATTTTTTCAACTCTCCAGTCGGCGGACAAGTCTACTCAGTCAACTGTGGAACGTAGCGACGAAGCGTCTCTGCTGATAAATTTGCGCACTGAGTACAAAAGAGCTGTGGACTACAAAGAATCGTATCCGACTCAGGCGGTCAATTCACTGTCTGCCGTTATCGATATGTGTCAGAGGCTGCACCTGGATATCTCAGGCGCAGTAGCTCAGAAGGAGCTTGGAGACCATTATCTATATGGTATGGCCAGATATCGCGATGCTGAAGAGTGGTGTTATAAGAGTGCATCTCTGACATTCACATTATACAACTGCAGACGTTCGAGTGCGATCATCTACGACGATTGCGGCTGGCTCGACTTTGAGACCGGCAACTATTCCGATGCTATAGACAACTACAATCTGGCCGCTCGGCAGTGGGTGTTTCTTGCCGGTCTGGATCCCAGCGGATACCGTTTTGCAGGCCGTGAGTATATGAGGGCAGGGGACGCCTCAAGGGCCGCCGGAGATACCACCAGGGCACTGCAACTGATGACCGAGGGTCTGGATCAGCTTCGCGTCTGGGCGTATGCCAAGCGGTCCTATTCCGAACTGGTAACCAATCTGCTCTCCGTCGCGGATCTATGCAAAGAACGAGGCAACATTCCGCAAGCGCTGGACCTGCTCAATGAAGCCGGGCGCGATTGCAATTCGTCGGGTAATGCGATACTCATTGCAAAGACATATGAGATGCTTTCTGAGGTATATGCCGCTGCGCGCCAGGATGCAAAATCAGCCGCGGCCAGACGCAATCGGGAAAAGATACTAAGCTCTGCTGCCGCAGCCGGCGATGCCGCTATCGCCAATCTCGAAAACAACCCTATGGCCAACGAGAATACCCGTCAAGCGCGTCAGGTCAAGGCCGAAATAGGCGCATCGGCATATATGGAGTTGGGCAAGTTCGACAAATCCGCTTCCGCGTGGAAGAGGATTGCCGATCTATATCCGATCATGGCAATGGCGGATCAGAAAATAACCGCACTTCGTAAATATGCGGATGCGCTTGATGCACAGGGCAAGTCGAAGCAGTCGCTGGTAGTGAGGCGCGATGCTGCCATGACTGCCATGAAAGCGAACAAAAAGTCACTGGCCGCAGATATAGTCCAGTATGATATGGTGCCTGCGTTCATAGAGATGGGTGACCCGCAAAATGCGTTCGAAAGCTTTACCGAGCTTGTCCCAATTCTTGAGAACTCAGGCAATCTGCGCGGGTTTGCCAGTGTCCTGGAGGCGCGTGGAACTCTTTATGCCAAATACGGGCAGTATGAAGAAGCGATCCGCAACCTGCAGGATGCGCGTATCAGATATACTTCTCAAGTGGGTGATTCATGGGCAGCATATGAAGTCTCTCTCAAGCTTGCCGACGCCCAAATGTCTGCAGGCCGAAGGGATGATGCGCGTGATACGCTTGAAACCAGCCTGAACGACATGGAATCCAAAGCAGCTGGTGATAAGATTGATCCTTCGCTCAATTCATCTCATAGCGAGATCATTATGAACATCTACTGCAATCTGGCGGCTGCTTATGTCCTTGAAGATAGAGCAGACGATGCAAAGGCCCTGCTTCAGAAAGTCGCACGGTTCTCATGGCTTCCGGAACGCATCAGCCAAATGAAAAAGGATGCAAATCCCAAGATCGCGAAGTTTGCGCAGTCGTTGGATATTGTCGCCGGGAGTGGGCGGACGGATGATAACGGCATTTCCGGCGGTGACAGGCTTCTGGCTGATAATTGGGCGGATTACTGGCAGGTATGCCTGATGCTCAGAACGCAAAACCCGTCAGTGTTTAACTCTCTTCCCGTTGACCCTCTTGACCTGTACAGTAAGCGCAATGTGCTGCCCAGGTTCGGCACTGTAGTTGAGTATATGCTTACGGATACGTCTGCATATGTGTTTGTCTGCAAATATGAAAAGTCCATATGCAGGCAGATCCGCATATCGAGAGGAGACCTGGAAAAGCAGATATCCGATCTCCGGACTGCTCTTAAGGACTGCGAAGATAGTCAGAGGGCGGGCATACCTACGCCGCCGGTCAACGACTGGCAGTCTCAGTCCTTTACCGAGATCCGCAAGCCCTTGGAGGGGCTGTATAATATATTGATTGCACCCATAAAGCAGGATATCGAGAGCGCCCAGACTCTTCACTTCGCTCTGCCCGATGAGCTTGTGGGCATCCCGATGCATGCCCTGCTCGAACCCTCGGACCCGAACGCTGAGCATGTCCCAAGGTTTCTCATAAGGGAATACGGGATCAGTTATCTTGATCATGATCATGGCATGCTCGACAATCTGATTGATGAAAGCAGCAAGATCGATTCAAAGTCCGACAGGCTCGCGATCTTTGTCGACCCTGACAACAATTTGCCCGGTGCTCAGGATGAGGCTAGAGCAATAAAGGCGTTGTATTTGAACAGCGGGTGGTATGTCGGCCAAAATGCAACCAGCGCAAATTTCATCAAAGAAGCGAGCAGGGCAAATGTGCTGCACATTGCCGCCCATCACAAGATTGACCCCAATAAGTTTGAACTGTCGCTTGCTGCGCAGGGCGGTTCCGATGGCAGCGTCACAATAGACGAGCTCTCATCGGTCAATAATTCGCATCTGAATCTCGTCGTACTCTCCGCATGTGATTCTATTTCCTCTTCCGACCCGATATCCTCAGGTCCGTCGTGCGCTGCGGAGGTATTTTCCATGGTAGGAGCGAAATCTATATTAGGTGGTTTGTGGAAGGTATCGGATAAATCTGCGTCTAATATAATGGGCGGGTTTTATCGCGGCCTGACGGGCGGCAAATCCAGAATCGAGTCTCTGCGGTCCGCCCAACTTGCCGCCATAGACGGCAAACAATATGCTCACCCGTTTTATTGGGCTTGTTTTGCTCTTTACGGATGTCCGTGGTAAATATCTTACAGAGGACAGTGGAAAGCTGAAAGCATGAAGCAGCCTGTTTTGGGCTTTCCACTTTCCACATTCCGCTTTCAGTCGGTTTCATTGTGAATTATAAGCTTGAGGTTATATGGACGCACAAGGCCTGCTTGAGGCATATATAAACTCGCCGGGCAACTCCGGTGACGAATATTGGGATGATCTTTCGGATAGCGTCAGAGACCTTGTACACAGGTCGATCGGCAAGCGTGAGATCGCCGATCTCGAAGATTTTGAGGAAGACTGCATCCTTGCAATCTGGACCAAGATAAACATGCTCAAGCTTGGGCAGTCCGAGACCGGCATCGATAACTTCGAGGCTTTCATCAGGCGCGCGGTTCACAATCGCTACTGCGACGCCATTCGCCGCAAGCGTCCGACATGGTATAACCTTAAGCTCGAGCTGCTTGAAATTTTCTCAGGCAAGGCAAATATCGAGGGCTTTGCGCTCTGGCAGCACCCTGATAGCGGCGCGCGCATATGCGGTTTTGCCGATTGGCTCGGTTCATCAAAGCATGCGAGCGCAAAGTGCCGCGAGATTATCGACAACCAGGCATCCTTCCGCAGCAAGTATCTGAACAATCGTGACCCGCAGGAGCTGGCTACCTATGAACTGGCTTCCGCCATATTTGATTGCTGCAGTGGTCCTGTCGAGATTGACGTGCTTACAAGCTGCATTACCGATCTCAGGCAGACACGTACGACCGAACCACTCTCCATCGATTCACAGCCTGATGGTGATGATGAGAGTGGTGCGCCTCTGGAGTGGCTCGTCTCGCCCGACTCGGATGTTGAGAAACAGGTTGTCGACTCCGGCTGGTTCGCTCATGTGATCGACTGGTTCTGGAAGGAATTCGTCCAGCTCTCAATCAAACAGCGCAAGGCTCTGCTCTATGGGATGGCCGGTGACCAGGTTATGGCACTCGGTTCGGCAGTCGGTCTGAAAGAAGTGGCAAAATCGCTGGAGATAAACATGCGGGAGCTTGCGTCTTTGATAAATAAGCTGCCTGTGCCGGATGCCGCCACAGCTGATGAGCTTGGCATTCAGGCAAGAGCCGTGCCGAGTGTCCGGTTCAAGGCCTGGGGTAGAATTCGCAGGCGTACTAAGAAATCCGCTCTTTCTCTCGACGAAGAACAAGCCCTGATCTGATTGATTATCTAGTATTTTATATTGATTATTTTGAATTTGACGTTGTGAAAAGCTGGTCTCTCACTGCGCACCAAATGACTGGGTTTTAGGACTTTTGCAATTACTTCTCCTGGTAAATATAACAGTTTCTTAAGCCGATATATTTTCTGGCAACATTTGCCTGTATGACGCGTCTTAACAAATCGTAGGTACAATGCGATGAAGTGTATAGATAAGAAAGAACTTAAGACTTACGTAGAGGCCAGGCTCGATCCCGAGAGGATGATCGAGATTGACGAGCACATAAGCTCATGCTCCAACTGCCGGGCGGCGCTCGGTGATATAGCACCGCTGAAAAAGGCCGCGGCAGAGTTGGGCGCGTCACTGCTGGGTATGGACGACTGCCCTGAGTACGAAGATATATCGGCATTTGTCGACGGCGCTCTGCCTTCGGACCGGATGGTTTCAATACAATCGCATATACACTTATGTGAGGCGTGCTTTGCCGACGTCGAGCAAATTCGTGAAATGCGCTCGCATGCCGCGCTTCGTGAGAAGATTACGGTCCATCCGATGGCAACACGCCGTGCTGCAAGCCATGGCTTCGGCATTTGGAAGCGCGTATTTGCGGGCTTTGCAGGAGCGGCTGTTATCGCAGGAGCGGCTATAGTGATCGGTTCTTTCACTTCAGCGCCCAAGTTGCCGACTATGGTGGCTGCGAAACCGCCTGTGGTCGATCAGATCAAACCTAATGTATCTAATCTGCAGCCCAAGCCGGGCAAAAGTGCGGCTGGTGTGAAACCGAATGTTGGCACACCTGCTGCAGAGCCGGATAAAGTTTCTGCCAAGCCTGAGCCTAAGTCCAGGGTTATCCTCAAGGACGGAAACTATAGTGTAATCAAGCGCAATGGGCGGATGGTCTTTGCTGATGCAAGCGGCGCACCCAGGACTGCGCTTGAGGCTAAGATTGCAGCCTCTATAGAAGAGAAACTCCGAACCGGTAAGGTCACACATGCAAAAACGGCTCAGTATGCTATGGCAGAGGTTCATTTGAGAGACAATGGGGCAGGGTATACTCCTTCTCCCAATGCGCCAAAGCCGGCCGCGCCGATTGGCAAGGTAGTAATGGCCGACAGGCCGACACTTACCTGGTCCAAGGTAAATCTGGCTGATTCTTATAGAGTTCGCGTATATGATTCGCAATTCCAGCTTGTAAGCGAGATCACAACAGATAAGAATTCCATTACTCTGCCGAAGTCGCTTGCAAGGGGCGCAGGGTATATATGGCGTGTCGGAGTAAGGTTCAGCGAGAGCGATTCATGGGCGGAGTCTAAGCCGGTTAAGTTCTTTGTGCTCTCTTCGGATGGTTGTTCTTCGATCCAAAAAGTTAAGAGGACGCTTCCCGGCTCGCATATTGCGCTTGGAGCGGCATATGAATCGGTTGGTCTCTATGATGAAGCCCGACAGGAGTATAGAGAATTGAGACGCTCAAACAGAAACTCCCCTCTGGCCAAAGACCTGCTCTACAAAACAGGAAATATCAAATAATAAATATCAAATACTAAATACTAAATACTAAGGGGGCCTCCGAGCCCCTTTTGTATTGCCATCCTCCCAAATGCAACCTCCTATGCTTAATTGTTTTCCACATATTGATCGAAGGGTAAAAGTGTACGCTATTACTGACTGGGAGGAAACGCAATATGAGTATTGCAAGCAGAGAAAAGCGCGCACATAAGCCTAAAACAATGACGGCTATTGGTTCCAGAATAACATCCCGGGCCATTTTTATTGCCAAATTTGTGGCGGTGATATATGCTCTGTATTTACTAAGCAGCCTGGTAGCCGAGTTTAAGATTATATCTGCAAAGCTGGACAAAGTTGAAACCATGGCTGCCGATATGAGTGAGCTTTCGACCAGGCTCTCAGCCATCGACAAAACAAATGCCGGTGTCAAGAGAATGGAGAAATACATGAGTTATATGCCGATAATGGCCGACACAGGCAAGAAAGCGCTTGATCAGTCCAGGGCGATGAATCTCAAGATGGATATGACCAATTCTAGACTTATCGCCACAAACACTTGCATGACCAGTACAGCCGGCAGGCTCATGGATGTTTCAAGCGGCTTGACCGGCGTGGGAGGCGAGGTGCGTCAAATGCGAAGTTCAGTCGAGCGTATGGCATCAGGCTTGCCCGGTTTTGGCGGTTTGCAAAAAGCATTAGAGCGGACGAATGCCGGTCTGGACAAGACTGCAGCAAATATTCAGAACGTTACAAGTGGGATCGATCATGTAGGTAGCGGCCTCGATGAAATGCAAGGACTTCTTAAAACAATGAACACCCAGTTTTCAATTCTACCCGAGATGAAAAAAAGTCTGGATGCGACCGGCTATCAGCTTACTGCGGCATTTACGGCAATGGAACCTGTAAGCCGTGAAATCCCTAAGTTTACCGCGTCGCTCCAGGAAATGAACGAGACCAGTCGCGAGATGAACCGCACTACACAGGAGATGGCGGCAAGTCTCAAAAGAACGCACAGGCAGGGCGTGCTTGGTATGGCAGTTCTTACAGCCGCAGACCTTGTTCGTTGATTTTGATGTGATTAAAAGTGATCTAAATATGATTAAAGGAATGTGGCATTTGTCTTGACTTTAGCGTGCTTGCATGATAAAAATGGAATGATTACAGAGTGGGGTAGGCTGCGCGAAAGGCGGAGTGCATGATATGAGCCATTTCAAGTCAATTGTAATGTTGGTCGTTATTGGAATTCTTGCCGTGTCGAGCATGTCATATGCTCAACTTGGGCTTCGTAACTTAAATGTTGGAGATTCTGTCAATCTCGCAAATGTTCGAATTACTGCCGTGGGCGGCACAGGCGGAATAACAACTGATTACGGTCACATCGAAGATACCAATCGTATGGAAGGCGCACGGTTTTATGTATCCTCGCTTGCGGCAAAGGGAGTCGGTATCGGTGATGACGTGACAATTACCGGCGCCATCGCCTCAGACACTACCGGCAAGTATATAAATGTCAGCACTATTCAAAAGACCGGCGCCTACGTGCCTCTGGAAGCATACGGGATGAACAACACCGCGCTTGCCAAGGACAACGCCCGCGGGCTTTTTGTTCTGACATGGGGCAAGGTAAAAAGCGCCGGCAGTAACTACTTTATGATCAGCGATGGAAGCGCAACGCAAATAAAGGTCTATTGTGGATCTATGACCAAGCCTACCACCGGCCAAGCAGTGAGAGTACGAGGTATTGCAGACGGCACAAATCTGTATATGAGAAGAGAATACGCCGATTGGACATATGCAGGCAGCGCATTTCATGCGCTTCCTTTCCCCGGCAAATATAAATATCCCAGAGAATGGCTTGTGCTCGGCCCGTTCAAGGATTCGAGCCATACCAACGATTACGAACTGCTGGACGTTGATTTTATAAAAGCGTATACCGGTGTAGATGAGTTTGCCGCTATGCCAAGGATCGGTGATGTGGTGGGCAGTTGCACTTGGAAGCGCGTGCAGAGTCAGTTCGACATACTGGCTCTGGACAGCGTGCTTGCTCCTGCAGATGTAGAGCACAGCGTGATATACGTCCACCTTTATATATGGTCACAAACGGATAGTCCGAGCGTATACCTCAACACAGGGTGCAATGACTGGTGCCGGGTCTGGCTCAATGGTGATGACACAAGTAACGCAACGCCAGAAATTTTACGTGTAGATCAGAATGTGTGTTCAGCGGGTCGCGGTGTCGTTTATGGCGATGATGGACCATTTGCGATCACTCTTCACAGTGGGCTTAACAGCCTGATGTTTAAGATAGTCAATCAGACTGATTTAGCAGGATTGTGCTGCCAGTTTACTCAATATTCCGCTACGAGTGTCAGGGGCTATGGTGGGTTTTCGCCGTATACCTCGACCGGCCTGGGCTATATGCTGAATGGTTCGGACACGGAGGAATAGAACAATTTTGAGGAATATGTGCAGGAATAGAATAATATGGCTGAGACTTCTGATTATTTGCGCATTTCTCGCCATTAGTATATCCGCTGACGCGCTTGGCAGCGGGTGTGCCACTGCGGCAAATCTCGCTGTAAACAAGACCGCTACCGTCACGGTGGTGAACAATGACGCCAATCTGGCATATGAGGGTGAATCTTCATCTGATATAACCGATGGGTCCCTTGCTTTTATCTCACCGGAGCAAAGGCAGAATGACGGTTGTGTGGGTTGGCGAAACAGCGTCCGCGGTCGAACAATGACTGTCACCGTTCAGATTAACCTGGGCGCTAGCTGCACTATAAGCGCTATACGCTACAACCCGGGGAACCTGCCTTTGGCAACCCTGGCGGCTGATACAATGACAACACCATTTGGGACCACGAGTGTTAACGGAGTGCCTAACGCCTGGACTGCGCACTATGCCACTACCACGATAGATGCCTCAACGGTTACTATTACATTGAAAAAGACGAATACGGCGGCAAACAGAAACTGGATGTTTATTGGAGAGATTGAAGTGTATGGAAAGGTTATAGAGACACCGCCGCCGCCCACCGGCGTGTTATTGCCGGTGACATTTTTGCCACAGCACTTCAGTGATGCTTACTGCTCCGATGGTGGAAGCGGCAGCTGCGGCCCTGCATCGCTTTCTATGTGTGCTGCCTATGCGCTTGGAAGAGCGCCTCAAGTCAGCGATATCAAAAAAGTGTGGTCGTTTGTCCACGGCCATTCAAGCTCATACGATTACAGTTACGAATGCGGAAATGACTTGAATGGGACGAGCTTGACTCAGCTCAGAAATGCTGCTCGCGGTTGGCCTTTTAGTCTCAGCCATGTCTCAACCGTATCTATCACTTCACTGCAGACGATAAAAGATGAGCTGGATGCAGGCAGGCCGATGGTAGTTCATGTGGTTTGTTCGCATCTGTCAAACCGCCCATATGATTGGAGAGGCGGCCATTATGTGGCTGTCATAGGCTATGATGATAATCACATAATTTGCAACGATCCTATAAATTCTTCCGGCGCGCAGATATACTACAGCAATTCCGATATGCTGGCTGCTATACTGGACGATTGTAATGGTAGCTGCAATACCGGCGGGCTGCGTTACTTCTATCAATAGGCATAATAACACAAATTGCTAAATCAATTGTTTGAGCGAGAGTGGCAAGCGGATCAAGGAGAAATGAATGACGTGTAAGATGTATTGCGGGATTATTGTTTGCATGCTGCTTATGATAACGATTTCATCTGCCGAATCAGCCTCAATTTGTGAGACCGAAACAAATCTTGCCTTAGGCAAGCCTGTGACTGCTACAGTTGTGAACGGTGACGAGAATGCTTCATCTGTAGGCGTGTCGTTATCCGATATAACGGACGGTTTACTTACATTCTCGTCAAATCAAGGGGTGGAAGACGGTTGCGTCGGATGGCGGAATAGTGTTCGGGGTAAAACGATGACTGTTACCTTGGTGATTAATCTGCGTGCGATTTGCGATATTAGGGCCATTCGCATCAATACAGGGAATGTGCCAACCATAACGTACAGCCCCGATTCAATTACAACAGACTTCGGCACAACCAAAGTGAATACAGGTCTTCCAAATGCTTGGACAACGCACTATGGCTCAACCCAGGCAAAGACTGTGACCGTCACATTGACAAAAAAGAATACGGCGTCAAATACGGCATGGATGTTTGTTGGTGAGATAGAAGTATATGGAATTCAACTTTCAGCTTTGGATCCTCCTGATTCCGCATTTTTGAGTGTTCCGTTTGTGTCGCAGTTTTACACGCTCAATGGTAATAGCTGTGGATCGGGCAGTTGCGGTCCTGCGTCTTTATCCATGTGCTCAGCATATGCCCTTGGAAGGGGACCGTCTACACAGGACATTGTAAATGTCTGGTCATTTCTGGGCCGCGATACTTGTGGTAATGACATGAATGGAACGAGTCTCACTGAGTTGGCCAGTGCCGCCAATGGCTGGCCATTTAGCCTTAGCCATGTCTATAGTTCGACGTTGACCGTTGATGGTCTCAAGGCCGAGATTGCAGCAGGCAGACCGGTGCTTGTTCATGTTACGGCCGGCTATCTGACGGATCGACCGTATGGATATAGTGGAGGTCATTATATTGCCGCTATTGGATATGACCCGAACTACATTATCTGTAATGACCCGGGGTCTTCATCAGGAAATAGTAGATACTATACTATTAGTGATATGACAAAGGCAATGGCAGACAAAGGCAATGGCGTGTTGTGCGGTTTCTATAAGTAAGAAAACATTGAAACGGGGGAGCGATTCTATATCGCTCCCCCGTTTATCCCTCAACCATCACCTGGCTTTGATGCCTACCGCGATCCTTCTGGGTGAAGGTTCGTGTAGAATTACTTCTTCAATAGTCTCACTGCCGACTTTGCAACCATTTTCATAGATCGTGGCGACCTTCACCTGGCGTTTGCCTGATGCGCCAGGCGACAGCTCTACGCTCTTGCCGGCAAAAAGTGTTGCGCTGGATACCCTCTGAACGGGTGCAGGAGTCTTTTCAATACGCTCGCTCTGATCGCGGACGATAACCGTCAGTCCGGCCTTGCGCGCCTGCGTCTGCTTGATCCTTATCTTATCGCCAATTTGTAGGCGGGCAAGATTTACACCGGGGTTAAGTGTGGACAGTTCGTCCAGACTCAGATGATTTCTTGATGCAATCGAGGATGCGACATCCCCGTTTTCTACGATATATATTGCGTCTCTTCTGACGGGTTCTTTGGAATCAAATATGAGCTTCACGGCCTGCTCGGCTGTTTTGCAGTAGAGCGAAGGGTCTATAGCGGCTACATCGACAGTCACATTTTCCTTAAACTGCGGCTCCTCGACCAGGTTTTTGGCCATCTGCCCGAATCTCATCTTAGCGAGTTCCAGCACTTCTCCGGCGGTCTTGCGATTCGGCACAGCAACTATAGGCTTGCCGTCCACAATAACCGACCACCTCGGCGCAACGGGCGAGACAACGTGCTGAACGACTCTTACGGCCATGTGACGGCTCACCGGACGCGCATTTCCCGGCGCTCGCGCCACGCGCACTTCCTGTTTGAACTCGATCTCGGCGGGGTCGCAGCCGGTCTTGCGTTTAACTTCCTGAATTACACCTCTTGCTTCCTGCTCTGACGGCACGCATACCACGGGTTTACCGTCAACTACTATTATAGATTTATCGCCATGGAGGCGTCCGATGCCCCAGATGGTGATGAGGATAATTGCGATGAGGGCAAAAAAGATTCTTTCAATCAGCAACTGCCCTCGCAAGTTACGGATGATCTGCTCGTTGTCCATATATTTACTCCTGACTTATTCCCATTCTTATTATAACTGACTGGTTGGTGGTGTCAAATGTTGATCTTTATCGTGTGCTCGCGTATACTTGGCATATCATGAAACCCACAGGCGAGTCTCATATATTCAGACGCATAATGATCGGATGCGTTTCGCTTCTTATATTACTTGCGCTTGCTTTTGCATTCGATGTTTCCTACGGTGAGAGCAGTGTGCCGGTCGGCGCAGTAGTTCGGGTTGTCGGATCGCATCTGCCCGGTCTGGCGGGCAGCGCCCTCGGTGTCAGCGAGATGGACCGGACCATTGTCTGGGATATCCGTGTCCCTCGCGCACTCCTTGCGCTTATTGTTGGAGCCTTGCTTGCGATGGCTGGCGCGGCCTTGCAGGGTCTGCTTTTGAACCCTCTTGCTGACCCATATACGGTGGGAGTCTCGTCCGGCGCAGCCTTAGGAGCGGGGCTCGCGACTATTCTCGGTCTGAGCACGGTTGCGGGCGGATATGGCGTGCCTGTGGTCGCATTCGTTTTTGCCATGGGCGCAATGTTTATCGTATATGCGCTTGCCAGGTCCGCCGGAAGAGTATCGATTCATTCATTTTTGCTGGCGGGGATAGTGGTAGGGTCGTTTCTGTGGGCAATGCTGAGTTTTGTAATTGCTCTTGCGCCTCATGGCCCGGATGGTGTGCAGTCGAGTATTATTTTCTGGCTCTTAGGCAGCTTCGACGCTGCCGATCCATGGGGCTACACGCGTATAGCCGCTCCGTTTGCCGCATTCGGGCTGATCGCGCTGTTTGCATTTGCGCGAGACCTCAATGTCTTTTCCATGGGTGAGGAGACAGCGCGTCATTTAGGCATCGAGACTGAGAATCTCAAGATCGTGATTATCGCTGTAGCGTCGCTCATCACGTCTGCTGCGGTGGCTGTTAGCGGGATAATCGGGTTTGTAGGGCTGGTTGTGCCGCATATCTGTAGAAAGATTTTCGGGCCTGATCACAGGATCCTCATTCCGACTGCCGCGATAGGCGGAGCCGTGCTTACAGTGCTAGCTGATTTGATCTCGCGAGTGGTCCTGCCTCCGAGTGGGCTGCCTGTCGGTATCGTTACAGCTATGCTGGGCGCGCCGTTCTTCTTATATCTGCTCAAGACTAGTAAGTAAAGCGGTTGTCTTGAGCAGATGTAAGAATTCTGTCCCTATTCAGTGCGTAATATCGATCAAAGCAGACGTTGAAATCCGCTGTGAGCTGGTTGCCCTCGCAGCTTCTCGCGTACCGTGTTTGAGTCAAGCGCCTGGCTAATCTCTTCGAAGACCTCTCCAACCGCTTTATCATAAAGCTCAATCACATCGTCAGTGTGCGCAAGGGTGGGGTAGATACTGCAGCCTGCCAGAAAGCTTCTATCGAGCATAAGCTGAGTGTAGAGAGTGCGCAGTTCGGCGCTCTGTTTATGTTCAAACCTGAAGTGGGCAAGGCAGGGGTAACCGTCTCCGGCGACTACCGGCAGCCCGGTTGTTGCAGCATGTCTGTTCCAACTATCAGATATCAGCGATCCTACGCGCGCAACATTTTCCACCACATTTGCGCTTTTCATCTTGCCTATTGTGGCGAGAGCTGCCGCAGGCCCGACGGATTCTGTCCAGTATGTGCTGCTGATAAACGACGACTGTGCGCCGCTCATCGCTTCTGCCGAACCAATAATCGCTGCAACCGGATGTCCATTACCCAAGGCCTTCGCGAAAACGGCAATGTCGGGGTTTACTCCCAGTTTGAGGTGCGCTCCTCCGAAGTGAAGCCTCCAGCCGATAGTTATTTCATCGAATATCAACAATGCCCCGCACTTGTGCGCAGAGTCCCTCACAAACTCCAAAAATCCAGGCTCAGGGTTGTTGTAGCGGCACGGCTCCATTATGATGGCGGCCAGTTTTTCGCCGTGTTGATCCAAAATTGCCTGAAGTGCCGCTCTGTCATTGTATTTGAAAGTGAAAGCCGTTCCTCTAAGCTCTCTTGGCACGCCCAGCGGGTCGAGACCGGCAAGCAGGTGACCGCGCAGTGAATCATTCTCGGCCAGGTTTGCCGCAAGATACCAGTCGTGCCAGCCATGATATCCACAGATAGTCACAACTGAGCGGTCAGTAGTTGCGCGTGCGATCCGCACCGCTATAGCCGCGGCTTCTCCTCCGCTTCTGCCGAATCTGACTTGTTCGGCCCAGGGGTGGATCTTGCAGAGCGTGTCAGCCAACTCCACTTCCTCGGGAGGATTGAGGCTGCTCATACTACCAAGATTGATCCTGCGCCGCACTGCCTGGGTAACGTCCGGGTCGCGAAAGCCCAGCAGGCATGATCCGATTCCGTTGGTGGACATGTCATAATAATGCCTGCCGTCTATGTCCCACACTTCACAGCCTCGCGCCTGTCCGGAGTACGGCGGCCACTGGTCCGGAGCCATCATCTCAGGACGTTTGCTCAGCAGTTGCACACCGCCGGGAATTCGCTTCTTTGCGTGAGTATAGAGTTGCTGGCTGAGAGTAGTATCACTTTCATTTATCGAAAGCAGAGCCAGTGCATTGTCACAGAAGATGTCTTGCAAGTCGGTCTTGTTCAAGCCGAAAGAGTGCGCGGCATTCACCAGCGCTCTCAGTGATTCAAGACCCGTCAAAGCCGGGCGGCAGAATGAAGAATCAGACTCGTCTGCGCTTTCCGGCGTGATAAATGCAAAACCGTCGCCGACCGTTACAAACTTGCCTCGCTGCTCGGATATGGGAAAATCGCTTCCCCACAGGAGCCTTCTCGGACCAAACTCTTCGAGGACAGCCATGATGGCTTCAGCTTCACAGATACCCGATGTATCGAACCAGACGTTTTCCAAACCCTTAAGTGTCGAAATGCCGTTGATTGTGTTGCATGCACAAAAGCCTCGGCCGCAGTGCGCCAGCACAAGCCTGGCATCAGGATACTTCTCGCACATCCGCCGGATGCAGTCCAGATTTCCTTTGTCTGAGAGTGCAGCGTATCGGACGAGGTGAAGCATGATGACCATGCCCCTGTCATTTGCGACACGCCAGATCCACTCAGGCAGATACTCGCCCACTTGAGCATTATAAGTCGGAGTGTGCTTGCTCATTGTGTGATATGGTTTGAACCCGCGTACAACAGGCAGTTCGCATAACTTGGCGATCTCATCCTGGCTCGAATCCGGTGAGACGACAAGCAGCGCCTTGCTGTTATCTTTAGCGCTGCTTGCCTGCGAGATTGTGAACTGATTTGCTTCGTTCAGGTCTTTGATGCAGGGATAACCCATGAACAGTCCGCCGACCAGCTTACTTTTGCCGACCTGCATGCCTATGTGTTTCTTCCAGAGCTCAATGTCTGCCACATCCGGGCCTTGGGTAATTATATTTGAGCCGGATAGCTGAAGATCACGAATTCGATAGATATGCGCATGCGTATCGAAGATGCGCTCAGGCATAAGAGAGCGCATTTCTTCGGCAATTTTTTGATCTACTTCGACAAACGTCCAGTTGGAGTTTACCCTCATTTACTTGTTATATTCCCTGGCTTTCTCATTAAATTTGCATACGACATCGTTGAAGAAAACGGAAAGCGTCCTCACGTCCGATCCCATCGGAAGGAACCTGTAGCCCAGGTCAACAAGCTCTTCAATCTTCTCAGGGCTGCCCGGAGTTCCCGCAAACTTGCCGTGCTTTATGGCCACTTCCGCCACTCGCTTGCGAGTCTCGGTAATTCTGGGGGCGTCCCATTGACCCGGCGCTCCGATTCCCTGGCTGAAGTCGGCGGGTCCGAAGAAGAGCATGTCTATGCCGTCCAGGGCTGCAATCTCTTCCAATTCGTCCAGGGGTTCAGGGTCTTCTATTTGAACAGTAATGAACCTCTCGCGGTTGGCAAATTCCATATACTCGATCATTTCGGCCGCGCAGAAATCGCCGTCCGAGTTGCCGCCGTCTATCGGCCGTCTGCCGAGTGGGTGAAAACGAGTCATCCTAACAACATTTTTCGCATCTTCCAGGCTCATTATATGCGGGACCATAATACCGGTCGCGTCCAGTTCAAGCGGCCTAATGTAATCGCTGTAGCAGCCTCTTGGGATCCTTACCATCGTGTCCGTATCATAAGCCTTTGCCGCCAATATTTGCCTCTCGATCAAGGCAAGATCATTAGGCACATGCTCCATGCAAAGCCACAGGCAGTCAATCCCAGCCATTGCCGCCATTTCAGCGGCCCTGGAACTGTCCAGATTCAGCTTCAAAGAGCTTACTATCTCACCTGCTCTCAATTTCCGCAGGACTCGACTACTTTTCATACAATTCTCCTTGTTTCTTTGGACCAAAAGCCCGTATTTCGTAAATTCTAGCCGATTGGGAGCCGTGAGTTGCCAGGCAATCAACTCTGATTCCTTTCGCGGCAATATCGGCAAACGTGTGTGATCTGCAGCGTTGGTAGTTGCCGACGACAACGGCTGCTTCCTTCCAACCCGACCCATCGTGAAGCGATATAACATAATCCCGCACGATTGTCTCAACCATTCCCGACCCAAGCCGACCGTACGGCGGCGGCCAGTATATGTTCCGGTCAAGATCAGGGTCAAAGATTAGATCGACTCTGCTGACAACTTTAGTTTCATCAAACTCAATCTCTATCGATTGCGGCAGGGCCTGATGCGGGTCGGATATCCAGCAGTTTGTCCATTTCTCAGGTCTGTTTACGCCTGATTGTACATTCGACCCGCCATAAGGCCGAGACAGCGGCGTATTCCTGAACCTAAATGTTCCCTTCGACATCGACCTCCATTTTACCTTGCCGTTGGAGTCAAAAACTGCTCGATTGGTTGCGAACACTCTTGATGTCTGCGCGGCGCAATATACGCCGGGCTGTGCGGACAAATGCACACAGTAGAACTTTTCAGGCTCGACATCAACATTAAAATCGAATTCAACCCAAAGTGCTTCATTTGCAGCATGAACCGTTGCTGATGCAGTTGCGACATCCGACTTGCTTTTGAAATCGTTTATTGTATTTGCTTCCCTCAAACCTGCTTCGATCGTTACAGGATGCTCCAGGCCCGAGAGCATGTAGAAACCGACTTTATCCAGTCTGGACCCGCTCACAGGAAACATCTGAGCGATATCGGTAGATAGCTCGTGCCATTCATCGGCATCGGTAACCTCAAGAACAGCCTCGCTCGATGTCCTAATTGATGCATTCGCAATCAAATCGCCGGAGTTATCCTTGCGCATTTCCACAATGTAGCAGTCATCATCGAGCAACTGCTGCTGAAGCTCGTGTATATGATCCTTTGCAAGCTCTCTCGGTGTGGTGTTATGTCGTGAGCACAGCGCGGCAGCAGTTCCAGCCGCCTGACCGATCACCGCGCATGTTGCCATCACTCGAAGCGTTCCCAGAGCTACATGTGTGACACTTATGTCACGTCCTGCAAATAGCAAGTTAGGCACATCTTTTGAGTAAAGCGCCCTGAACGGTACACTGCATGGCTCGGCAATAAAGTCATGAATGCACGGCGGTTCCTTGGAATACATGCCTTCGGGCGGATGAATATCTATCGGCCAGCCGCCATAAGCGACCCTGTCATCAAATAGAGTTCCGCTCCTGATATCGTTTTCCTTTATTATATAATCGCCGACCAGCCGCCTGCTCTCCCTTGGAGCGATAACCGGGCTTATCCAGGTAAGCTCGTAATTTGCGACGCCGTGGTCTCCCGCATTTTTCATGTGGTCCCAGATGCCGTATACAACAGCCATCAATTCATCATAGATATCCTCGGCATCATCGATCACATCGAGCATACCGCCGTATTCAATCCACCAGAACCCGAACAGCTCACCTGTCTCAGGGTCATATATCTCCAGCTCAGGGTGACGAAACGGCAGGCTATCATCCGTCGGAAACTTTTTTGCCCAACTCGGGGCTGTAAACGGGACCGGCCTGCCAAGGTCGCGCGCTCTGAAGTAAAGGGAGTCTCCCATCGTGCACTTGTCGGCGGATTCAGGGGCAAGCGATTCGTCGAATTCATCGCGTGCCTCTCGCCCCATTCGGAACCGGGCTCCCGCCAGCGCTCCCAGACTGCCATGACCCGTGCAGTCTACAAAGAGCCTGCCCGAGATCACAAGCTCTTTTTCGTTCGTCAGTTGTGATGCCTTAATGGCGGAAATCGAGCCATCCTCATCTATATAGACGTTACGAACAGACGTGTTCAGCAGCAGGGTAAGTTTTTTTTCGCGTTTTGCCATCTCCCAGAGGATCACACTGCGCAGAGGTATACTGCCGAGAGCGCTTGTCGAGCGATGCAGCATCTCCAGCGCATATTCGCCCATCAGCCCTGTTTCACGAGCATAGCGAATAAGACCGCTGCCGGAGAAATCCGCGCCGCCGATACCGACTAATATCTCACTGGACGCATTTCCGCCCAGCACCGGCCTGTCTTGTATGAGGACAGTCTCGCAGCCCATTCGAGCGGAAGCGATCGCCGCGAATGTGCCTGCCAAACCTCCTCCAACCACTACAACATCAGTTTCAATGCTGTCTTCTATCATTTTATTGTGACACCGGGTGCTGGGAGCATTTCAATTCCTGTAAGGTCTTCACGCATACGCATCCGCACTCCCCAGACCGCCTCGCGCCTGATCTGGTCCATCCTGACACCCTGGTTATCCAGATACACCGCAAAGATCGATCCGTCGGGCAGCAGCATGGGCTGCGCATAGCCATAAACATCCGGGTCCACACTAAAGCCGTATTTACGTGACGGCGAAAGCCAGGTCTGCCCTCCATCGGCGCTGAGAATTGCATACACTCCGCCATAGGTCCCATAGTTGCCGTGCGTGCACACAAGAACGCCATTATCCAGGCATAACAGATTGCATGCGAATATGCCCAGCTTGCCCTTGCACAGTGGGGAAGGCGTGGTCCACGTGTTTCCACCGTCATCAGAGAAGCATATGTCGGCAAGTGGACGGGCGATCATTACCAGCCGTCCGTTCGGCAATTGCGCAATACCCGGCTCTTCGAGTGTATGGTCCGCTTCTATAACAGAGAGCCGCTTCCAGGACACGCCCTCATCAGTCGAACGCATTATTGCTAGTTTATAATATTCGTCTTCGCCTTCATTTTTGCCGTATATTGCAAGCAATAGCGAGCCGTCGTTGAGAATAATGATCGGTCCGTCAGTTGCGTCTCTGTTGAAACCGGTGTCCATGCGCTCCGGCTGGGTCCAGGTCAGACCTCCATCAAACGAGCGAATGGTATATGTTCTTGCGCTGCTCTTAGCCACTTCGCCTTCATCATCCCTATCTTCACCATAGGCAAAAAAAGTGCAAATAAGCGTGCCGCTCGGTAGTTCGACAATGAATGGGTGCCGGTCATCATCAGGGGTGTCAACAAGGGTTTCGGGCTTGCTCCATGTGAGCCCCTCATCATTGGACCTGATGATCATTGCTCGCCCGCCTGTAGGCGCTGCGACAGTCCAAGGCATAGGGTTATTGAATATCGGCTGCACGCGAGGAGAAGCATGCCAGTAGCCTGCATTGAACGTTACCAACCATGTTCCGTTTTTAAGCCTGGCTGCCGCTTCCCATCCCACAAATCCATTGTATCCGGGGAATGGGTCAGGTTGGTTTACACCGGGTCCCACAAGCATTCGGCGGCACTGGGCCGCCGACAGTTTACTTGGTGTTTCTTTAACTATTTTTAGACTTAACGATAACTCCATTTAGTTCCAATCCCATAGCGTAGTATCCTGGCAAAGCTTGCTTTTCTTCATCCAAGAGGCATGCCCATCACACCATGCTACAATGGCGCCTCCGTTGTGGCAATCCGAAACCACATATTCTGCGCTTCCATCCGGCATTTTCATTGGCGAAGCAATGTCACTATAAATGCAGGGTTGTCCTTGATATGTGTAAGGTCCATCCATTTCATCGCCGGCTACACTTCCAGCTACGCGGCCAATCGAATCTACCAGGAAAACGGTTTTCGACGGAGTCTTGATATTGCTTGCAGAGAACCCCTTCGGGACATAACCCGGCTGGCCTGGGACATTGCTTGCAAGATAGTAATAGTTAATACCATAGCCGATAAATTTATACCATGGGAGAGCTGTGTTGTCGTAATCTGCATATTTGCCCATTGGCCGTGCCGCACAAGCGAACACTTTATAGTTTCTGACATAAGGCATTATGTTTTCCATCCAGTAACGCCAGTCCGGTCTCCAACGGCCTTTGCCGCTTATTGCGTAAGGGCACAGACGTCCATTATTGTCGTCACAGTAACTGGTGTATGCAGTGGCCAATTGTTTCACATTATTCAGGCAAGCAGCCTGTTTTCCTTTCGCTTTTGCGCTTGTATATACCGGAAAAAGTATCGCCGCAAGGATTGCAATAATGGCGATGACAACAAGTAGTTCTATTAGTGTAAAACCCTTAGCATATCTCATAATGCTACCCTCCCGACTTATATTATATGCTACAGCATTACCAGTATTTGAAGTATAGCATGCAATCAAAATATGTCAATAGAGGCTGTTGTGATAGAGGAAATATGGTCGCGATTTTACTGCCCTCCCAGTTTAATTGAGAAGCGGTCGAGCAAGAAAATCGCTGGGTTTGACGTTTATCGCAATTGCCTCCAATAGGCATTCGCACTATCAGCAATTGAAGATAGAAGTATGAGGCTAGATACCTTGGAGTGAGGGCGCAACCTCACTCGCAAGCGCTCAATACAAAAAAACTGGAAATACGAATAAATGCTATTGCAATATGCTTAATAGCATGGTATGACATGAATACATAGGCTATTATATGTATAAGGAGGACAATAGGTATGTCTGAGACAACGGTCACGGGTAGGGATCATTTATCGAATCTTGGTAATAGCGAGGAGCTCTTTGAAGCTCTTTCTGCCGAGATTACAAATGCAGCCGAGTCGGATGGCAGCGTATCGATTGCTCTAATCGATATCGACAATTTCGGCCAGATCAATGACAACTATGGGCACGAAGTAGGCGATAAAGCGCTTGAGCTGGTCGCCGGACGGCTTATAGAGCTTACACCTGCCGAAAAGAGAGTGTTCAGACACAGCTTCCGTGCAGGCGGAGATGAGTTCGTTATTGTAATGCCCTCTGTAGAGAAAGAAGACGCATTTCTATTGCTGGAGCGTGAACGCGCAGCCTTTGCCGGTGAGCATGAGATCGAGCATGATGGACAGAAGTTGGCTGTGCCAATCACATTCAGTGCGGCAGTCGCGACGTTTCCTGAGGACGGTTTGCGCCCGCAAGACGTTCTGCGCAAGGCCAATGATGCATTGTATCGAGCGAAAACCACCGGGCGTAACAAAGTCTGCCTGGCAAAAGAAGAGAGAATGGTCACTAAGACCAGCCACTATACGCAGGCTCAGCTCGCGCGGCTAGCGCATCTTGCTAAGCGTGAAAAGGTCGGCGAGGCCGTGCTCCTGCGCGAGGCTCTGGACGATCTTCTGATGCAGTATGGCATGTAGGATTCTTATATTGAATGGCGAAATATATGTAGTGCAGGACAATTCTTTTATGGGGTTGGTTTGATGAATGGACGGGTTCGATGGCTTGAAATCAATGGCTCTACAGTCTGCAGGATATCGGCTTGGCGAAACTGGCCGTTGATTATCGCTTTTGTTGCTTCGGTTCCGAAGGGGCCGGAGCATTTATAGTTACATCTTCAGTATACAACTCGAAATGATAGTTTTAAGACAAACTATTCGCGCTTGTCCTTCGCCCTTCTCTTTGCAGCAAGTAGCCGAGAGGTCGTATCAGCAGTATTATCATCTTTTCGCGGTTCCTGCGGCTTGGCGGAGCCATGATCATCCGGGGTATTCTTGCCCCGGACGTAACTTTGTTGTTGATCTTGATCGTTTTGATTGTCAGGAGAGTCTTTCCCCCGATGTCTCATATCACCTATCCCTCCAGGTATCTTACCTGGAGGGTTTGAAGCTATGTGCTGATCCTGGACGGATGGAGTAAAAGGTGTTTGTTGCTTCGGTTCCAAAGGGGCCGGAGCATTTATAGCAACATCTTCATCCGACTCTTTTCGCTGTTTCTTAGATTGCAGCAGCGATCCTACACTCTCCACGCGCTCGGCACCGTGAACTCTTTTCAAAGCCCTGCGCCTGCGAATGCGATTGACAACTCTCTCGCGGATTTCAGCCGCCAGTTCAGAGCTGAGAGCCACTCGCCGCACAGCCACATCCAGCGGGAAGAGCACAGCCGCCAATATTATCAGCAGACGCCAAAGGTCCGTATATGTCTTGAACTTGCGGAAGTGCGAGCTGAAGATATTGTTAGCCTTTGGGTCAAACCTGCCGGACGTCTCTGACGCAAGCTGCCTGAGTAACGCCTCATTTGAGCTTATCTGCTTATATTCGGCTGGGTAGGGGATAGAGACCACCGACACATCAGGCGCAGTCGAATCCTGAATCCTGTCTCCAATACCTCCAGGTATCTTACCTGGAGGGGTCGAATCTCTGCGAGCTACGTTTACTACATACGTCCCGACCTCTCGCGCATCAAAACTCGCCTCATATCGCCCAGGTCCTGTCTGCTCTATATTTAGCGCATGCGAGGTCATATCCGGTCCTACGACCGATCCTGCGAACTTGAGCAAATTGATAAAGTTGCCCTTCTCGTCTACTGCATCGATATTTACTCTCCCGACGCCACTATCGATCTCGACACTGCTCTGGAAGTCCTTCGATGCGCTCTTACGCATAGTCGAGCGGACCGCTTGTGCCCAGAACTTGTTGTAATTCGGCCAGGTGAGCCACCTTGCAGCCCATCTGGCCTTGCAGTCTGATGTAAACGCAGCCGACCGACCAAGCCCGTATTGCCAGGTTACAAATATGGGGTCATTCTTTTGCGAGGCTATCGCTACACGCGCGGCAGGCTTAGCGCTTGTCGCCACATAACCCAGCAGTGGCGGCATGCTCGCCAAGTCAATTCCCCCGAGTTCGGGGCTTGAAGGGTCTGCTCTGGGAGTGAACGGCTCCTCAATTACGAGTGACTTTGATATCGTCATGACGTCTTTTGTGAAGATAGCCTTAAGGTCGGCAGCCCTCTGAGCCAGATAATAGCCGCCCTTGCCGTAATAAGCCACACCCTTCAGAAAAGGCACGTGCGGCCCGTCGCCAATTGCCACAGCCGTCACGGTTATCTTCTGCTTCTGCATTTGTTGGACCAGCGGGATCACGCCCTCCTGGTCGTCACAGTCCGAGCCGTCCGCAAGCAGTATAATATGCTTCTGACGAGTGCCGCTGTTCTTGATCATGTTGTGAGCCATCACCATAGACGGATAGACCGCTATCCCGCCTCCCTCGGCTCTGATAGTCGATATTTCACCATAGATTGGACCTTTATTGACTGCGGACTTAAGTGGAACCGCGGCAACCGGGTAACTGTGGCATACAATGATCCCGACCTTGTCAATAGGCTGCAGGAGCTTCACTACAGCCGCTGCGGCGTCATTGGCAAGCTGGATCTTTTCCCTGCCGCCCTCTATAGCGCCCATGGAGCCGGACTTGTCCATCACAATCACAACCGACAGCGACGGTAGAATCTTAGTTTTGCGTATCGACATGTCCACCGGCAGAGCCTGCTCAATGGGGGTGTCAAAATACCCACCGGCGCCGAAACTGTTCTCTCCACCGATCATGGTGAAACCGATTCCGAGGTCTTTTACACCCGATTGGATCATCCGCATCTGATCGGGCGAGAGCTTCCATGCGGGCAGATCGGAAAAGACCACAATATCATAGCCCTGCATCTGCGCGAGCGATGTCGGCACGCCTGATGGATCACGCGTATCAACGTCTATATCGCTGGATCTGAGCGCTGAGGCAAGGTAACTTGCTTGACCCAGTTGCCCCTCGATATAGAGCACCTTAGGCTTGCCACGGACAATAGTATACGAGAGCGCTGTGTTATTCTCCGGCCTGGTGTCGTTCGGGCAATCGAGTATTGCGCGATACTCATAGTTTCCCGGTTTGGGTATCGATTGGCGGAAAGTGAGCACATTCTTTGATGTCCCTCCAGGTATCTTACCTGGAGGGCTGCCCACCAGTTCAACAGTTTTGATGCCGACCGGCGTATTATTTCGCAGCAAGCGGATGGTGGCAAGAGTCGGCTGTTTGGAGACCGCGATTATTTTGAGATCGAACGGTTCGCCCACCTTCACACTTCCCGGCGAGATCATCTTGTCCAGCAGTGCCTCACGCGGGAGCTGGCTTGCGATTGGAACTGTGTCGATAGAGACACCATTCGCGCCGATCAGAGCGGCCTGCTCGATGGCTTTGCCGATAGTCTCATTGCCGTCCGAGAGGAGCACTATCTTCTTCGCGCTCTGCTCAGGGAAAGTCGCCAGCGCAAGCCCGAGAGCCTGGGAGATATCGGTATTCGACGGGTTAGGCACCGAGTAGATCTTATCGAACCTGTTTATCCCTCCAGGTATCATACCTGGAGGGATAGCGTCAGAAGGAGCAAGCTCCACTGATGCATCTGCTCCGAACGCGATAAGACCGATCTTCTGCTCGTTTTTCTTGTGTTTGAGAGCATTGTTGACAAATGCAAGAGCGGCGTCCTGTTTAGCTTTGGGGATCGAGTCAGATACGTCGAGCACAAACACAACGCTCTCCTGCGAGGCATTCTTTACGACCCTTGCCCCTGCTAGGGCACATATCAGCAGTGCAATGATTATCAGTCGCAGCCCGAGAGCCATGCGCGAGCGGAATTTCGACAGGTCCGCCAGGCTCCCCCGCGTCAGGCGCCATGTGAAGTATCCCAGCAGCGGCAAGAGGAGCAGGTATGCAGGTTTTGTAAACGTGATCATTGCCTACAGCCTCCTGTGATAGGCGTACCACTCGAACGCCATCACCGCAAGCGCGATAAGCGCCAGCGGCCAGTAATATTCACGGTTCGTCTCGACAGGCTTGCTCGATGACGCCAACTGCCTGCCGCCAATGTCGACTGCCTCGCGCGGGTAAGTGTCCGATTCGGCAGGGGACGCGAGGTTACATGCAAACTCGCGGCTGAAGTTCTTGCCAGTGACCCGATATATTCCGGCTCGATCCGTGTCATTGAAGACGACCGGCGTCTGGCTCACATCAACATAGTGCTTACTGCCATCCGGGCCTGTAATGGCGATTCTATCAATGCCCGGCGGGACGTCTATATATACCGGCTGCCCTGTTCGTGAACCCGCGCTGCCGCCAATTTGAGAAGGTGCCAGCCACTCCAGGCAGTTTGATATGAAGATAGGGAACCCGACGTGCAGCGGAAAGTCACTCTTCAACAGGTCAAAACCGAGCTGAACGAACCTTCGTCCATTATTTGTTCCCACTACAGCCAGCGGCCCGGATTCACCTTCGACTATCGATCTTGCCCATGGTTTTGCTGATAGGTAATTCGCCTCAGCCAGCCGTATACTCGTGAAATCGACATATCGCGTGATCGGGTGATGCTGATCCGCATCTATAATTGTTGGGCGTGGTGAGTTTCCTTTTGATGATGGGGCATGATCTCCGAATCGCGCCCCAGCAGGACCCTGATCTGCAATGGTGTTGATGAGCAGATATCCTCCCGGGGGGAGTTTTGACGGTGGCTTTATGCCATCGAAGACCACCATGTCATATGATTGCCTGCCGAAATCAGCCGGGACCGACTGCGCCCGGGTCAGGCTTGTCCTCGGGTCTAGGTTAAGTGCGTTTTGCAGGAATATGTTGCCCCTAGAGACCAGCAAAACGTTCATATTGCGCGGCTTGGCGAGATATACCGATCCGGAGTTATCCGCACCCAGGTCGTCCGGTATATCCAGCTTAGCAGTGATCCTGCCCGAAAGGTGTGATGTATTGCCGATAATCTCCTGCTTCATCTCGCCCGGGCCGAGAGTCTCCTCGAGTATATCGAAAAGATTACCTTGCTTGCCTTTTTCATTATCAATATATATCTCAAGGTTAAATGTCCGCGTTTGCCTGGAGAAGTTCCTAATGCCGATAAAGACCTGCTGCCCGCCAGAAAGGTTCTTGCGCGAGTCGATTCCGGTTATAGCCACGTTGTCACTGCCCGTGCCTATCTTTATGAAATCGAGCCGCGCTTTGCCTACGGGCAGATCATGTAAGCTGCCAAAACGGCCATCAGAGAATATAACGATCCGGGGTGGGGCTGAGCCTGTCCCCGCGACAAGTGACAGCGCCAGCACAAGCGCCTGACGCATATTGCACGACGTGTCACACGGCTTCAAGGCTGATACAGCAGAATCAAGAGACTTCTTGTCGGATGTAAAAGACTGCACCACCTGCGTTTTGGTAGATGCGGTGATAACGAGCATTGTATCGCGCGGACCCATTTTGTTTGCTATTTCCATAGCGTGCACCTTTGCAGATTCGAAGCGTGACGGCTTCACGTCAGTCGATTGCATGCTAGCCGATGAGTCCAGGATTACCACTATTTTATTTTCCGATATTCCCTTCGCCCGCACTATGGGCCTTGCGATGGCCATTGTCAGAAGTATGACCGCAAGCAGTTGCAGAAAGAGAAGCAGGTTCTTTTTGAGCTTTTGAAATGGAGCATCTGCCTGCAGGTCCGCGACGGCGTCCTGCCACAGCAGCGTGCTCGAAACCATTTGTTCCTTGCGCCTGAGTTTCAGCAGGTAAAGAAATACAATAATCCCGCCGAGCGGAATGATCAGTATTAAACTGAGCGGTGACAATAGACTCATAATACTCAACACAAAATCCAAAATACTAAATCAACTGATTGTGCCTTTTTGGCGGAGATAGTTCAGCACCAGGTCTTCAAACGGTGTCCGGTTAGATATGCAGGCATGCGTGCATCCATAGCGGACGCAGAACGATTCCAAGTCTGTTTTGAATGCCGACAGCCGCTGCTGATACTTTCGCAGCAGAGTCTGCGTAATCGTGACCTCCCGCCTTTCCCCTGTTTCAGAATCTATGAGCAAAAGGTCACCGACAAGAGGCGGCTGAAGCTCGTCTTGATCGAGAATGTGCAAGATTACAGGCTCAAACTTGCGCGCGAGCAAAGTTATCAACCCCTGTGGATAACTTGTGCACAAGAAATCAGACAGAACTATAACAACCCCCGACTGAGCCGTGCGCAGGCTGAAATCACGTATGCTTGCAGCGAGGTCAGTTTGGCCTGAAGGACTTATACATTCCAGCCATCTGAACACTTCATGCGCTGACTGCTTGCCGCGTTTCGGCTGCAGAATATGCGCATCTGAGCCGGATAATGCTGCCAGACCGACTCTGTCCAGGTTTGCCAGACCGATATATGACAAAGCCGCCGCAATACGTTTTGCATGCAGCAGCTTCGACGGGCTGCCGAACTCCATCGACTTCGATGCATCTATTAATATGTATATATGTAAATCTTCTTCTTCAACGAAAAGTTTCAGGAATAGCTTTTCCAGCCGGGCGTAGACATTCCAGTCCACACGCCTGAAGTCATCGCCGTGAGTGTAGTTGCGATAGTCTGCGAACTCTACTGACGCCCCGCGTTTGGTCGAACGCCTCTCTCCTCGCATCTTACCTGCAAATACTCGCCGCGAGACGAGCGAAAGCTGCTCCAGCTTGCGAAGAAAGTCCGGAGTCAGAAGCGGTTCTTGTTCGGTTGTTAGTTGGTCATCCATCGTTGGTCAACTCGCGTTTAGTTGGAATACTATCTATCGCGCCCATTTCCGTGTTTTCCATTTCCTCCGTGCACTCCGCGATTCGAGAAACCTAAACCGGCAGTTCCTCCACCTTCCCCGCCTTCTCCATCACATCTTCTATAATCGAGTCCGGTTCGATCCTCTCAGCCTCGCCCTCAAAGTTTAATATGAGTCTGTGCCGAAGCGACTGCTTAGCCACTCGCTTGATATCATCAAATGAGACGTTGAGTCTGCCGTCAAGCAGAGCGCGGACTTTTGCGGCGATCACTATCGCCTGAGCACCGCGCGGGCTTGAGCCGTAGCGCACATATTGCCGGGTCATATCTGTAGCGCACTCACTTTCCGGATGTGTAGCCAGGATGCACTTCAGCGCAAATTCTTTAACATGGTCGGCGATGATTACCTCGCGTGCAAGATCACGCATCTCGAGAACATCCGGGCCATTAAGGACGTTTTCGGCGTGCGCGTCGGACGAGCCAGTCGTCCGATCGATAATTCCGGCAAGTTCGGTCAGGGTGGGGAATCGCACCATCAGCTTGAACAAAAATCTGTCGAGCTGAGCCTCCGGCAGCGGGTAGGTACCCTCCATTTCAAGCGGGTTTTGGGTCGCCAGGACAAGGAACGGCTCGTCGAGTTTTCTTATCTCGCCTGCCACTGTCACCGATTTCTCCTGCATAGCTTCAAGCATGGCCGATTGAGTCTTGGGTGTGGCGCGGTTTATCTCGTCCGCCAGCACTATGTTGGCGAATACCGGCCCGTGCTGAAACTGGAAGCACCGCCGACCCTGCTCATCCTCAATCAGTATGTTTGTGCCGACTATATCGGCTGGCATCAGGTCGGGCGTAAACTGTATTCGTGAGAACTTCAGGTCCATGGCCTCAGCAAGTGTGCGCACCAGCAGTGTCTTGCCAAGACCCGGCACGCCTTCCAGCAGGACGTTGCCGTTTGAGATCATAGCGGTGATCACGTCCTCGACAAGTTCGTCCTGTCCGACAATAACCTTCCCGACCTCCTCGCGAAGCCGCTTGAAGTATGCATTGAACTGTTCAAGTTTTTCCTGTGCCTGCATAATATTCCCTCCAAAAAGATAAGTAAGAGGTAGTAAATCTTAGCCAACTCCCTCTCCTGGGGGAGTTGGCTGGGGTGAGGGCGCTACCTCTCAACTATTATCTATGTTTTATGTTGAGATCGTCGGGGATTTGAATCCCCGACGCACGTATGAGGGACTTGAGTCCCCAACTCAGAATTCACAATTATTCCGAAAGACTGCTGAAATAGTCCTTTACCCTGGTCCGATACGCAGGCGGGACTTTCTCCTTGTCCATCGCCTTCTCGGCAGCCTTCTTATAGTTTGGAAGCACGTCGGTATATGGCACAGACGCGGGCGCAGCAGTATCCGGCGCGCCTTTTGTTTCGCCTGCGGAGAAGATCATGCCGCTCGCTCCGACAGCCGACGGCACTTTCTCAACATCCTTTACATCCTTGATCTTTCCGCGCGGCCCGGTATTGGCATTATTTCCGCCCATACCTCCGCCTGGAGAATTGCCGCTCATTCCTGATCCCAGTCCTAATCCGCACTGCCCGAGTGCGAGCCCTGCGCTCAGTCACCCGCCGCCTGCTTTGGCGCACATTTTCTGGAGCTTTTGCATCTCCTTGATCTGCTTCATCAGCTTTTTGAGTTCTTCATCGCTCATATTCGCTAACTTTTCAGCATTTTCGCGCATCGCTTTTGCGAGCTTATCGAGGTCGGTGTTTTTGAGAGCCTTTGCAAGGGCCTCCATCTGTTTTTTGAGCGCTTCTTTGTCCTGCTTGCTCATGTTGGACGAGTTGAGCCTTTGCGCGAGCTTACGCATAAGCTCGGCTGCTTTCTGATAATCTTTGTTCTGGGCGAGCTTGGCCATGGCTTCTGCAAGCTCAGATGGGACCGGCAAGCCGCTGTTTGGGTTGGCATATTTTGAGACCAATTTCTCGAGTTCTTTGCGCTCAGACTCACTCAGTGGGCCCTCTTTTCGTGCAAGCTCGGCCATTCGCTGGTCGGTCGGCAGCTTTTTCATCGCCTCGCTCAATGGTATATTTTCTTTTTTTGCAAGCTCCTCAGCCATCTTCTGCGCGAGCTGCTCGCTGGCTTTTTGCATTTCAAGCTGCGCCTGGTCCATCGGTTTGGCTGCGGAGTTTTGCTTTGCCAGCAGGTCCTGCTGCTCTTTGATCTGCTTGGAAAGCTTGCGCGTTTTGAGCATGGCCTGCTTGCGAGTCATGCGGCCTGTCTGCATCTTTTTGCCGAGCGTATTGAGCTTATTTGCGAGATTGCGCAGTTCTTCGTGCTTGGATGATGTTTGCTTGTGGATATCCTTCGCGATTTTTTCGAGCTTAACGCCCTCCCGCTTCATCACCTGCACTTCCTGCCTGCGAGTGCCTGACTGCATCGCAGGCATTTGTGGTAAAAGAATCGCGGCGGCTAACAGTATCAGCGTGATCCCGAACGCGCCGTGCGGCAGCCCGAACCTGTGCGGGAAGACATCCTTGGGTCTAAGGCCGGATGTATGTGAAATCGCGTCTGTGATGACCGCCGATTCGGCAGGTCGAGAGTCCGAATGGGGCAGCATTACTGCCGTCGATATGCGTTCTTTGAGCCCGGCTCGTTTGTCAACGGCCGCTGCGACCGACAAATCATCGAGCCTGTGCACCAGACCCCACAAGGCTCCAAGCGCCGCGCCCAACGCGACAACTCCAATCCAAAGTGCATAACTGATCAGCGCGTCATATCTTAGAGATAAGAGTGCAAGTATGGCAGATACAATTGCGCCCCCGCCTGCTCCAAACAGAGCGTAGCGTTCTGCAAGCAGCAGCCGCACACGATGCCTCAGCCGCTTTATGAAGTTTTTAAGCTCCGGATCATTCATCCATGTCTTCCTTCACTCCGCCTGTTTTTCGGAGTGCAGGCCCGGCAATAGCCAGCGCTATCAATCCAATTATCAGATATGCTGCGCTCGTCACAATCCACGTATTGTGTGGGTTCCAAATAAGTGTCGGCATTGATCTTCCCCAGTCGTTTGCAAGCCCGATTACCGGCGCTACAGGCCAAAATGCTGCGGTCTGCCCCATCAGACTGGCAGTGTGGTCATATCTGATCTGATAATATGAGAGCACAAAACCGTATGCAATGAATGCTATCAGAGCTATAAATACTACAAGCGCAGCAGCATTTTTGCGCTTGGTTATTATCGAGGAGAAAAGGATTCCAATGGCCGATATTCCGGCAACTACTGCGGTCATTGCGATCCCATTTTTAACGCATGCCGCCCAGAACCATTTGTATACCGGCACCGATTCCACTTTAGCTACCCAGTATAGAGTACCGGTGAATATCGCGTAAGTAATCACACTCATGGCTGTCATGAATACAACGGCCCCTCGCGCATCACTCTTAAACATTTTCTTGAGAGACAGCACGCCCATCAGCAGCGAGCCTTTCGATATCTCTCCAGGTATCTTACCTGGAGATCTGGACGTAATCTCACCTGTTGCAATCGCAGCCGCAGTCAAACATAAAATTGAAGCTATGATTATGGATGCTACGTATAGAATGCCTTTCATATCTTCTGCTGTAGATGGCCTCCATGCAAACGATATCAAGCTTGTCAGGCTTCCTACACCCAGCCATATAATCAGAGCCATGGTGAATATCAGCATAAGCCGGACCGATAAAGCGCGCTCTACCTTGCGGTGTCGCACATGAGTGGATGCGATCAACAGTGCAAGCAGTCCGACCATCACCTCGATTGCAAACGCCGCGAGCGCCGCAGAAATTTCGATTCCACACACCCGAGTCTTGGCAAGCGCCGAGCCGTAGGCTGCGAATATCGGGTTGAGCATACTCAGTGCGTATATATTGTGACTGTAGCGTCCCATCAGCGCTGTTGTTCCCAGAGGAGCCGTGAGAGCCATATAGCCAATGCTGATCATATATGAAAGCAGCGCGGACCCGGCGCTTTTGTTCATTAAAGACGAGCACGCGATACTCAGGGCCGCAAACAGAAATGAAGTGCCGGCCAGGAGCGCATAGGTTATAAATACTTCTGCCGGAGAGATTCCGCCCAGCATAAGACAGATACCCGCAAGTGGCGCTGAGCACACTAGCAGCATCAACGCATAGAAGAACCCCGAGAGATGCTTTCCCAGCACAATCTTTCCCGCGCTCAGGCGTGTGAGCACCAGCATTTCTATAGTTTTTTTCTCAAGCTCCTGCGTCAGTGTTCCTGCCGTAAGAGAGGGCACTATAAACATCAGCATAATCGCCTGTGTCCAGGCAAGCGTGCCGAACAGCCTCTGGCCTATCTGGAGGTTTCCGAGCGGATTGTAATAGCCGTAGTTGTGAGGGCTTTCACTGGCAATCGTCAAATAATGTATAAACAGAAACGTAGCCAGCAGAAGCACATAACCGCCCATCACGCCGAATGCCTTCCATCCGCGCATCCGGGTGCGAAACTCGCGAGTCATCACGGGGTTATCATATACAGACTCCACAACCGTGTTTGTCACTCTATTTATTGCTATTGATGCGACATTCATTAAACTCTCCTTATGGCGTTGAATCGAATGACCGAGAGATTACGAAACAGATAAGCGCACCCTGCCGAAAATAGCAGAGTCAGGACGATCACCAGTGAAGTGCTTGCAACAAATGTCTCAGGATTAACAACAGCAGCCATCGCCACAAATGCATTTACAAAAAGCGGCATGAACAATCCGCCTATATTTGCCGTATCCATTATCGCGTAGCAGATGGAGGGTATGTTAAAGACCAGCAGCACAGCCGCATATGTTGCTCCGAATATCCACATCCTGAACGTGCGCGAGTTCCAGTGCCCGGTCGTTTTTCTCAGTATCAGCGCGACCATTCCGAACATAAACACAGCAATGATCCCTGCAGCGAATGCCACCGCTAGGGTTATCCCGAGCGCATAGCCGATACCGGAAGAGTTGCCGCTATAACCCCTATAGCTTTCGAGTATAGCTCCGGCAATCGGCAGCCCGGCAAGAAATAGCACCGTGACCAGATAAGTCATGAATGTAGCCGCGCGTGTGTTAGCAAAGTAGCATGAACACATAACCCCGAGCGCCCCTACAGCAGCCGCGCTCATCGCGATCAAAGCATAGGCCACCGCTACCTCGCCCGGCGACACTCCGCCCAGCAGGAATACTATCGATAGCACCGGCACAGATGCGATCAACAGCAAAACTACCTGCGCAAGAGCCGCCCACAGTTTCTGAGTAACAATGCTCGCAGAACGCAGCGTTGTTATGGCAAGCAGATCAAATGAGCCTTTCTCGCGCTCCATGGATATTACCCCCGCGCTGTATGCCGGCACGACCAGTATCACCATCACAAGCTGTGCATAAGTCAGTCCCCTGAACATATACCTTCCGGCTCGTTCCAGTGCTGAAGTGCCGATTTGCGGATTGATCGAGCTTGGCGGGTCGCTTATATACATCATTAATATCGCTATAATCGAGAGCATCGCGATATATCCGAACATAACTCCGAATGCCCTTCCGCCTCTTTGCCGGATACGCATCTCCTGACGAAGTACAGGCGCATCTATACTCTCAATCTTTTTGGCAATACCGCCGATCAATGCTTTGCCCTCCTGAGAGAGTTCACCTTTTTTACAGCCAGGAACCAGAAAAGAAGTGTTGCCAATACGCATATTCCGGTGAGCGCCATGGGGTTCCACCACGAGTAACCATATCTTGCTCCCAGGAAGGCAAGCATACCTAGTAATCGCCGCATTACGTACATGCCTGCCGGTTGAATATCAGGCAGAGCAAATATGACTATAAGATATGCAACTAGGACTGCATTTCTTGAATTATCAAAGAGTGCTGACAGCAGCACACATGCTGAGCTGTAATACGCCACCGAGAATATGAGCAGGAAGTTAGCGATCAAGGCTTCGCCCGGCGATACGCCTCCGATAACCACTGTGATGAACATAACAGGCATAGCCGATATAATGAGCCCGACTACCGGGATTACGCTCGCAACCATTTTTTGAGTTACAATGCTGCGCGACCTGATCAGAGTAATCGCCAACGTTTCAAACGTATGCATTTCTCGTTCTGAACTTATCGCTCTGCCCACATATGCAGGCACAACGAATTTGACCATAGCCATCTGTATACAGCACAGCGTTATGAAGATACCCCTGCCGACCACGGCCATACTTGGCTGTCCGATTGACCTACTGAACGAGTTGTTCATCCCAAAGATGGCAATTCCAGCCAGTGTAATGATGGATAACACTGCCGCATATACAAGTGTCCAGGTAAAGATTTTTGGCCTGCGCAGCATTCGTCTCGATTCAAGCGTGACAATAGGCAGATCGAGCCATCCCATTTTGCGAGCTGTTTCGGCGGCACTCATCACTCGGCTCTCCTCAATGATTCGAATGCGCGTGTCGAAAACATCATTGCAATTGCTGTCAGTCCCGCGCTAAGCATCGCAGTCAATAGTATAGGCACAGCCCTTGCCACACTGATTTGAACGAGCTGGCTACAGGTCAAGAACGCGTCTGAAAAGAGTGACATAGGCGCTTTTGATATTAGCCAGGTCAAAACACCTATCATGATGTACGTTGCTGTTGTAGCCGATTGCGCTTTTGAACAAAGGCACGAGCACAGGACTCCTATAGAAACATATAATGCCGCCGCTGTGGGATAGATCAATATATCCCATATCGAGAGCAACGGCATTGAGAAAGGCGGTTCGCCGAATTGAGCGGATGCCATCACGAACAAAATTGTTGCGGGCAGCGTTATAAGCATCACCAGAACCGCCACCGCAAATGCTATGCAGGCGTATTGCATAATTATCGAGCTTGATTTGAGCGGAATCATAGCGAGCATTGTAAAAGAGCCTGTTTCCCTCATCTCCACCAGCACTCTTGAAGCATATACCGGCAATACAATGAAGAGAATGCCCAGTTTGATCACGCTGAGCACGAAACCCATCAACATCACGCAGGTTTGTGTATCAAGACTCGTCAGCGTATTAGTCTGTCCGTCTACCAGGCAGAGAAAGGATAAAAATACTGAGACACCAGAAAACAGGCCTACAACTATCAGCGCGCTCTTAAAGCTCCACTTTCCTCTCAAAATCCGTCTAGTTTCAAGCGTGACAATGGGCAGGTCAAATCTCGCTATATAGTTTTCGACCCAAGCCGCCAAACTCAACTGACCGCACCCCTGGTCACTTTTAAGAATACGTCTTCCAGGTCCATTTGGGCCTCAGCGAATGCCTTCACCTTGAACCCGTTTTCAGCAAGCTTTTGGAGTACCTCATGCTGGCAGTCAGGTTCACCGGTGTAAGTCGCAGATATCACACCGTCCTCTATATGAGCCTCGCCAATCACATCCAGACTCTGCAAAAATGCCAGAGCCTCCTCGCATCGTTCAATAATCCCGATGCGCAGACATATTCCGCCCCGGCACTGCTCCACAATTTCCGAGACGTCACCACTCACTACCAGCTTGCCCTGCTCGATAATAGCTATTTTGTTGCAGAAATCGGCAAGCTCAGGCAGTATATGCGATGAGATGAGTATTGTCTTGCCCATGGAGCGCAGCTCTTTGAGCAGTTCTTTGATCTCGATTCGCGCGCGGGGGTCCAGGCCGGACGCCGGTTCATCCAGCAGCAGCAGCTTGGGGTCGTGGATCAAGGTCTTTGCCAGGCAGAGCCTCTGCTGCATTCCGCGTGATAGCTCGGATACGAACGAATCGCGTTTTATAGTGAGGTCCGTAAGCTCCAGCACGTCGTCTATTGTGCCCTTGCGCTTATTGACGGGTGTCCTGTATGCCGCTGCAAAGAAATCCAGATATTCCCACACCTTCACATCGTCATATAGCCCAAAGAAGTCCGGCATATACCCGATCAAGGGCCGCACGGCTTCAGGCTCCGCATTTACGTCTATTCCATCTACAAAAACTGTCCCCGATGTCGGACGCAGGAGAGTAGCGACCATTTTTATGGTCGTTGTCTTTCCTGCACCATTTGGCCCGATAAACCCCATTATGTCTCCGGAGCCGAGTTCCAGATTAAGATTGTTTACCGCAGTGAGCCCGCCGTATATTTTAGTCAGATTTTGCGTTCTGAGCATATATTTCTCCTTCATAAACAGAAGTGTGTAATAAGAGAATGTTCACCCGAGCCAACTCCCTCTCCCTGGGTGAGAGGGCAAAGGTAGGGCTGACACATCTAATCTCTGTTGGGGCAGATTTGTAATCTGGCCCCTTTGCGGCAATCTCGGGATATGAGATCCCGTTAACCGCTAAGCCTGCATATAAGTGTTAGGTAGTGGCATCAGAGATGCCGTTTGGCCCTTTTCGGCGCAGATTTTAAATCTGCCCGAACAAAGCGGAGACATATTTCTTAAGATGCGTTCGCCTTGTGGGCAAGGGTGAGGGCTATAATAGCCTGAAAACATACACTTTGCCTGCCTGCCTGTCGTGAGACAATCCTTTGATGCTATACTCTCCATCTCCACTTCCACGCGCAACAAGTATCGGGCATCCGGCATAACCTGCCTGATCTTTTGCAAAAGTGTTAAGTGAGTATCCAAGGTCATTTGATGGATTTTGGTAAGGATACCGGGATTGATTATTAGGTGCCGGAGCCTGAGCGATATCGATCTTGACGGTTGCTCCTGGTCCAATGTTACCTACTGGGCTGGACGCCGATCCACAGACAACCGCGCATTCCGTAAAGGTGATGCCGGTCTCATTAGTGATCGTGCCTCGCACATGTCCTCCTGTGAGCGTCAAATTGGTTTTGATCTCACCGCCCAGGTCGACTCCGCTTACAGACTCAAACAACTTGTTCGACCACATTGCCATCGGCACGTCGTTGATAATAGTCGTGTCCGCCAGCAGCGCCGGGGCTATGGCATCTGTGCTGTCGTCAGGTATAGCCTGGCTTATTGCGTATTTGTCATCAATCTCGATATTATATCGCCGCCGCGCCGGGGAGAAGAGCGATGCGTCGCTTACGACTCTTGCATATCTGGCATTCGCCGATCCCTCAATCAGGGTTGCTTCACGAAGCTGCAGCCTGCCGCCTTTCATAGTATATCCGATTGCATAAGCGCCGAGAGTAAATACCAATACAATCACCGGTGTTGTGATCCAGGCGAGTTCGAGCTTGCGCCTTTGCTTGAGCACAAAATAGTTGACCGGCACCAGCACTATCAGATACGCAATCAGAAACAACCCGATTGTGCTGATAGTGGGGGTCTTAACGTTTACGCTCTGAGTCACAACCCCGGACATTGCCGGCCTTGCTCCTTCATTCTGAGACATATATCCAGGTCCGTTGTCTTCGATAAATCCCTTGGCCGTTTCCACCAGCGGCCCGGCCGGTTCGGACTTGAGCAGGTTCTTCCAAAACTGGGTCTGCCCGTTCCAAGAGTTGAATGGCTGAGACGAAATATCCAGCGCGATGAAGACGACTTTGCCTGAGCCGTAGTTCCTCTCGACCAATATCGGAGTCCCCGACTCGCTCACGATTACTTTCCCGATTCCGGGCTTAACCGTGCTCATTGCGACAGTCGTCGCGCCGGACGGAAAAGCCGTCTTGCCGAAACTGCCGAGCGTCGGGAGTCCGGGCACACTTGCCGCGCCGGTGATCTTTACCGGCAGCAGGTCGCCATAAAAATCGTTGGTGAATCGCTTATAGTCGGCTCCGGTCGATATGACAAGCGTCCCGCCGGATGCCACCCACATTCCGATGGCTTTGAGCGCGTCGGGCCTTACGGATGATGAATCGAAATCCGAGAGGACCAGCATATCGACGCTTTCGTATGCCGCCGGTCTGTCCGGCAGAGCATTGGGTTCGATTGATGTTGGAAATATAGTCGCCTCAGTAGGGCTGGGCGGCGGTTGTGGGCCGCCATATGTGTTTGGTACGGGCTTTGTCTTAACAGGCAGTTTTTCACCCGATAAGAAACTCAGCCTTGAAGCTCGATTGCCTACCGACACGATCAGCTTATCATCTTCAGTAGCGGCATTGACATTGACTTTTTTTGTGTCCGTCGCGCCATTTGTGTGTACAAACGACACCTGCATGCTAGCTCCATAGCCTGCGATCTTGGTGTAAACGTGATAGAGCTTTTTAGAGTTCGCTGGCAGGATCACGGGGGCTGCGCAGACAGGTGTGTTCTTTTCAGGTTCCACCTGTGCCGCGATGAGAGTGCCTGCCACATCCTCTGATGAGTTGTTGACCATACTCACAGTGATCGGCATCCATTTGGAGGCCTTTGCGGTATCACTGAAACCTGCGGTTACATTCATTGAAATGGCCATACAGGGGAGGGCGGCCACAAGAAGTAGAGCGGGGAGTATTGCACAGCGTCCGATGCGTAAAAGGACTGACATTTTTCACCCCATATTGTATGTAATTTGTTTTTTTGTATCCCTCCAGGTATCCTACCTGGAGTGGCATGGTTATTCGTTTTTTATTAATGTATACTGCTGAATATGCCTGCTTGTTCCAATTGTATACGAAATTTGCAGTACTTGCCAATAACAAATGATTCGCCGTGGAATAAATGTTTCCTGCCGGAACGATCCATCAATTATATAGACTATTGCTACGGGTGGTATTATTGCATGTTTTTGGGTTTAAATTTTACCGACATCGATCTCTTCCAAGCCCCATGAACGGATAGATTCAAGTGCGGCGTAGTCCGTAAGGTCGAGATGGATAGGTGTAATGGAGATGTAGTCGTCGGCAATTGCCTTCACGTCGGTGCCCTCATCCAGGCTGTCGACAGGCTGGTCGCCGCCGAGCCAGTAGTAGTCTCTACCGGTGGGATCGGACCTCTTTTCCAGGCTTCCCATATATCTGCGTTTGCCTGCTTTTGTGATCCTGATCCCTTTGATGTCCGAGTCCACGGGTGGAACGTTGATATTGAGCAGTGTGCTCTCCGGCAGCTTATGTTCTTGCAGAATTTTTGCGATCTGGACTGATAATCGCGCGGCAGTCGAGTAGTTTACATCGGACTGATATGTAGCGACGGATATGGCAAGGGACGGCACACCGGAAATGGCACCTTCCATGGCAGCCGAGACTGTCCCGGAGTATGTCAGGTCCCAGCCCAGGTTCGGACCTCGATTGATCCCTGAGATAACAAGGTCGACTTTCTCTTCTATCACTCCCAGCAGCCCGAGGCTCACGCAGTCTGATGGCGTTCCATTGCTGGCAAATGCCGTGCTTCCATCGCGGAGTTTTACCTTATCAGCCCGCAGTGGTTTGTGAAGCGTTATGGAGTGGCCGCATGCGCTCCTTGGCCTGTCCGGCGCTACGATATGCACTTTTGCTATCTTATCAAAAGCCGTCTTTAGGGCAAAAAGCCCTTCGGCATGTATCCCATCATCATTTGTAATAAGCACATTCATATAAGTATCCACCAAATATAAAATATAAAATCTAAATTACTAAATCATTCCGTCTGGGTCAGAATTTCTTTCCATCTGGGTCAGGATTTCCGAATCCTGACCCTATACCGTGCGATGGTGATTCGGAAATCACCACCGAGGTTGTAATAACCCACCAAAATAATCAATATAAAATCTAAATTACTAAATCCATTTGTGCCAGTTTGAGCTGATAATACCCTGGCGCCTGTAGCGCTCCATGGCTTGTCCGCACCGGCATTCAGGTGTATCTTGCGCGGATGTCAGCGCCTCGATTACTATACCCGGCAGCGCATCGACAGCCGCATCTACTCTCGCTTTCTCCTGGTCGGAGAGCAGTCCTTCGAAGAGCTTGCCGGGTTCATAGGAACGCTCGACAACCCCTTCAGCGTAGTTTGTAATGTAACAGACCGGGCAGTAACAAATTTCGAGTTCTTTGGCCAGGAACGCTTCCGGCACAAGTGTCATTCCGACCAGGGTTGTGCCGTATGATGAGAATTTTTTGATCTCGGCGCGTGTTTCGAGTCTTGGCCCCTGCGTGCAGACATATACGTCTCGTGTGCGGCAGTGCCCCTGGCGCGCTTTAATGACCTGCGTAAGGCTTGCAGACAACCGTGGACAGAACACAGGGTTTTGCCTTATGAATCCGATGCCGAGCCCTTCAAAAAATGTATAGGCTCGTCCCCTGGTTTCATCGATAATATCACCGGGGACCAATAAATCTCCGATGGGTATTGACGGATCAATTGCGCCGGGGCCGGACCACGCAATTATCTGTTCTACGCCGAGTTCTTTGAGCGCCCATATATTGGCTCTGTAGTTTACGAAGGGAGCTGAGATCTGATAGCCGGACTCGCCATGTCGCGACATAACGAACACTCGCGCGTCGTCCCTGGTTACTTCGTGTATTGGCGCGGAGTCACCGAATGGTGTCTTGATCGGATCGATAATCCGGCTCTCACCCAGCAATTTTACCAGTTTATAGCCCTTGCTACCTGCTATTATTGCAGAGTTTTTGCTAAGTCTGTTTTTTGGCACGATTCTTGCAGCCTTTCACTGTGTCTGGAGGAACAAAAATATGCGCGTTGCAGTCCCGATAACAATAGTTACTTTGATGGTTACCTGCATTGCTCCTGCTTTTGCTGACATTGAAAGCAATTTGCCGACTGTAGAGCCGGTTGTTGCCGAGCAAGTCCTGCAAGAGCCTCTTGAGCTGGCGAGCAGTCAATCGTTTGAGATTGCATCTGAGCCTATAGAGTCTGCACCGGTAGCTTATACGGTTCAGGCTTATGAGACTCAGCCTGCGCAGGCCACACCGCTGGCATCCGCGGAAAGCTTTCGGCCCGAGGCGCCTGCTACATGTGTTGTTTACAGGACACAGAGCAGTTCACCGGAATTCGGGTTCAAGCCAAGCTGCAGTGGTGTTGTAGGTGCGATTCCTCCGCCGGATGTTCCAGAGCCGAGTTCTATACTCGCTCTGATGACAGGCATTGGTGGGATCGTCCTTCGACCCTGGAAGCGCAGAAAATAAACGAATCGCCAGACAAATTAGCCCCGGCAGAGGGGCTTTTTTATTTTGTATTTGATATTTTATATTGATTATTTCAAGCGTTTCAATCATAGTCATTCCGAGCGAAGTCTAAGCTCGGTCGCGATATCCGATCGCGACCGAAACAGAAAAACCGGATATCATATCCCAACACTACCTACCGGATAAACTCTCAGCAACTCATACCCGGTTGTCCTCTGCGCCGCATCATACCCCGCCAGATGGATCAGTTCAATGATCTCAGCTTCATTCATTCTATGACGGCACCCTGCCGCCGCCACAACATTTTCCTCTATCATCGTGCTGCCGATGTCGTTCGCACCGGAACTCATCGCCATCTGAGCAATCTCACTGCCCTGCGTGACCCATGACGCCTGCACATTCTCCACATTATCCAGATACAGCCGAGCAACGGCCAGAGTCCTCAGATAATCGTGAGCGCCTACAGCAGGCATATCCAGTTCCGAGTTACCCGGCTGAAACGGCCATGGGATAAATGCAGTAAAGACTCCCGTCTCTTCCTGTAAAGCTCTGATCTTGTCCATATGATAGACCCTGTCCGCCAGGGTTTCGCCCATGCCGAACACCATAGTCGCAGTCGCGCGCATACCTATCTTTGCTGCAGCCCGCATCACTTCCAGCCATTGGTCGGACGAACACTTTCTTGGGCTGACGTCTGTCCTCACTTCGTCCACCAGCATCTCAGCCCCGCCGCCCGGCAGCGAGTCGAGACCGGCGTCATGCAGCTTTCCCAGTGTCTTCTCAATACTCAATCCTGAGATATTGGCTATGTGCACGATTTCAGGCGCAGAAAGACTGTGAAGCTGCACATCAAACCGATCCTTGATATTCTTAAACAGCGATTCAAAGTAGTCTATTTTAAGGTCGGGGTGTAGACCGCCCTGCATCAGAATTTGAGTCGCTCCCAGCTCGACTGCTTCGTGTATCTTCTCAAATATCTGATCGTCCGTCAGCACATACCCTTCGGGGTCCCCCGGCTTTTTGTAGAACGCGCAGAACTTGCAGCCTGAGACGCATATATTTGTGTAGTTGATGTTTCGGTCGATTGCATATGTCCTTATGCCGCCAGGGTGCATTTTATCGCATGCGCGCCCGGCTTCTCCGAGCAGTTCAGGCAGAGGCATATAAAATAGCTGCAGACCTTCATGCATATTCATCATGCTCTCACCAACCCGTGCTCTACAGCCTTTTTGTGAAATGTCCTGATACTCTCGACCTCTTTCTCGCCCATATCGTAGTGTATGATCTTCGATAGATACTCATCACACACTTCAAAAGGCAGTTCCAGCCTTTTGGACTCTTCGAGCGCTATCTGATGGACCTTCGCCATCCCCTTTGCCTTGGCATCGTGCAATATGTCTACAAGCTCAGGTGTTATTCCCTTGCCCGCCCAGACTGCAAATACTGCAGGCAGTCCGGTCAGTTTCTTCCATTCAGCCGCCAGGTCCATTACAAACAGCCCGTCCTTCGGGTAGAGCATAGCCGGGTCCCCGATAACCATCGCTGCGTCGCATACATCCAGCATATGCGACACCGGGTCCGGCGGCATCCGTATGAATGCAGGCTCCATGCCATAGCTCTCCTTTAGTAAAATTTTAAGCATATTCGCCCCGGACAGGCTGCTCGTGTCCAGCGCAACTGTTTCTATGTCTTTCGGCTCTTTCTTTGAGATGAGCAGCACGCTTATCACTGGCCCATCAGCAGCGATGCATATACCGGGGCATATGCTAAAGTCTGTATAAAGAAACGTGGCAAAGATAGACACCGGCGCTGCAGCGATTTCTCCTGCTGCCAGCATTTTAGCGAGCTGCGAGGGTGGGGCGTATGCCAGTTCCCAACCGTCGGGCAGCTCGCCGTTTTCCAGCGAATGCACCAACGGCCTTACATTAAGATATGGCAAACATCCCAGTTTCATCCCTTACTACCTCGTTATATACCGTGTCCCGCTCTACAGGCGTCGTTCCTGTCTCCTCGATCATTGCTTTAAGTTTTGCCACAGTCATGGCCTGCGGAGTAGTCGCTCCCGCGCGGTGTGTTATCTTCTCTTCGATCACAGTGCCGTCTATATCGTCCGACCCATAGCTCAGAGCAACCTGCGCCAATTTGAGCCCGAGCATTATCCAGAAGACTTTAATATGCGCTATATTGTCTATCATAAGCCGCGAGACCGCATAGAGCTTGAGGTGGTCCTGTGCGCTCATCGGTTTTGCTACCTCTCCCAGCCGCGTGTTGGCAGTGTGATACCTGAGCGGGATGAATGTCATAAACCCGCCCGTCTCATCCTGCAGATCACGAAGAGTGAGCATATGCTCGACCCTTTCGCGGTCCGTCTCCACATGCCCGTAGAGCATAGTCGAGTTGCTCTTGATCCCGAGGCTGTGCGCCTGCCGCATAACAGACAGCCATTTTTCAGCGGGCATCTTCTCCGGGCAGACGATCCCCCGCACCCTGGGGCTGAAGATCTCAGCTCCTCCTCCGGGGATCGATCCCAACCCTGCCTCCTTTAGTGCAATGAGAACGTCACGCACACTCAACTCCGAAATCTCGGCCATATGCGCAATTTCCACAGCTGTAAAAGCTTGGATGTGAACCTCCGGGAAGTGCGATTTGAGGGTGCCCAGCATATCTGTATAGTATGAAAACGGCAGACTGGGGTGCAGCCCACCGACTATATGCAGTTCGGTAAACCTGATCTGCTCGTAATATTCCTGGGCGCGTTCGAGCACTTCCGATACGCTCATCGCATACGCGCCGTCATCGCCCTCACTGCGCGAGTATGCGCAAAACTTGCACCTGTTCTTGCAGATATCAGTGTAGTTTATGTGGCGGTTTACAATGTAATAAGTCCGGTCACCATTTATCCGCCGCCTGATCTCATTTGCAGCGGCGCCTATGGCATGCACGTCGTTCGAGCCAAAGAGCCGCACGCCGTCATCCACATCCAGCCTTTTACCATCAAGTGCTTTTTGCAGCACGTCCGCGACATCGCTGCCGCCGATAATTTCATCAATCATATATGCACATCCATCAAAATAAATGTGAGCATGGCTTTGCTTACGCAGCTGCCTATTATCTTGTCGATCACGTAAGCACATCCACCATTACAAACGCGAGCAGAGCCATGCTCACGCAGCCGTTCATAGTAAAGAACGCTGCGTTGACCCGGCTGATATCCTTCGGCGATACCATACTCTGCTCATATATCAAAAAGAGCGCGACCAACCCTGCGCCCGCAAAATAGACCCATCCTCTGCCGGTCAGCATACCGAACCATACCAGCATTATGACCATCGCAGTATGCAGCAGCCTCGACACAAACAGCGCTCTACCCGCGCCAAGTCGAGATGGCAGCGAGAAGAGCCCCATCTTTTTGTCGAACTCGATATCCTGCAGTGAGTAGATGATGTCGAACCCGGCTGTCCACGCAATCACACCCGCGCTGAGCACCATAGGCGCAAACTCCAACCTTCCTGTTACTGCGATCCAAGCACCCACAGGCGCTATCCCCAAACACAGCCCCAGCCACAAGTGTGAGAGGCTGGTGAACCGCTTTGTGAAAGAGTATATAATCACAGCTACAATAGCCAGAGGCGATAGAGCAAATGCAAGTGGGTTGAGCATGTAAGCTGCAAACACAAGCAGAGCCGCAGATACAATAGTAAACACCCATGCCGACCCGATAGACACCAGGCCGCTTGGTATAGCGCGGGTTGCAGTCCTGGGGTTAGCGGCGTCTATCTTTGCGTCGGCAATGCGGTTAAACGTCATAGCCGCGTTTCTCGCCCCAACCATTGCGACCAGTATCCAACCCAGCGTGCGCCACTCAGGGATTCCACGAGCTGCAATAAGTGCTGACGACAACGCAAATGGCAGGGCAAAAATAGTATGCTCGAACTTGATCATGTCTAGTATGACCGCAAGCTTACGGAACGGCAGTGCAATTACTGATTTCACTTACTCTCGCCCCATCCGTCAATCAGGTGCATGTCCGCCCCGATGGTCCTCAAAATCCGATCGACAATAAAATCCACAAGATCGTCCACACTCTGCGGCTTATTGTAAAACGCAGGAGCTGCGGGCAGTATTATTGCCCCGGCCTCTGTCAGAGCGGTCATATTTCTCAGATGAATGAGACTAAGTGGGGTCTCCCTCACAACCAATACCAGCTTTCTTCTTTCCTTCAGGCAGACATCCGCCGCGCGTGTCACCAGGTCATTGGAGACACCCGACGCAATCCTCCCGACCACACCCATGGAGCACGGAATCACGATGAGCCCGTCATAGTCATGTGATCCGCTTGCAGTAGGCGAGGATAAGTCTGCGCAACTTAATATCGAAAACTTATGCACATTTGCCTGCGGGATTATTTCAGTGAGGCCATCTACATACAGTTCGTCTTTTATAATACCCAGAGCGTTGTCGGAGGCCGTGAGGTATATAGTGTCGTAAAGCGAGGGCAGAACTTCAAGCAGCCGCCGGGCATAAACAGCCCCGCTTGCGCCCGAGACAGCTACCATAATGCGCTTAGCTCTATCCAATCCCCAACTCTCCCCATATACTATTTATCTTCTTAGTGACCTCGCGGCTCATCACGATATCGTCCGGCCACGGCCTGCAGTGCTTCTCGCCCTCCAGCTTTTTAGTGGCGTCTATACCCATCTTGGAGCCGAACAGAGCCTGCGGTGCAGCATGGTCGAGCACATCCACCGGACCCTCAGTAAAGAATACATCCCTCTGTGGGTCTATATTGCTCCCGAGCCTCCATATGACCTCACTCATATCCTGCACGTCTATATTTTCATCAAAAACTATAACAATCTTAGTCAGTGCCATCTGCCCAAGCCCCCACAAGGCATTTACCACTTTCCTCGCCTGCATGGGATATCGCTTCCTGATAGATACCAGCGCTATGTTGTGGAATATCCCCTCCACCGGCAGGTTCATATCCACAATCTCGGGTATCTGCGTCTTTATCAGCGGCAGAAAAATCCTTTCGGTCGCCTTGCCGATAAAGCAGTCCTCCATGGGCGGCTTGCCCACAATCGTCGCCGGATATATGGGGTCCTTTCGGTGAGTGACGCATGTCAGGTGAAATACCGGATATTCCTCAGCGGGTGAGTAATATCCGGTGTGATCCCCAAATGGCCCCTCAATCCTTCGCTCGTCCGGCTCCACATAACCTTCGAGCACAATCTCCGAGTTCGCCGGGACCTGCATATCGATTGTTTTGCACTGCACCATCTCCACCGGCGTCTTACGCAGAAAACCGGCAAAGATCATCTCATCAAAATCCTCAGGCACGGGTGCGGTGGCGGCATATGTGATCGCCGGGTCGCCTCCAAGCGCGACAGCCACCGGCATCCGCTCACCCCGCTTCTCATATTCTGCAAAATGCCTCGCCCCTACCTTATGAATGTGCCAGTGCATGCCCGTCGTCTTGTCATCGTATACGTGCATACGATACATCCCGACATTGCGCTTACCGGTTTCCGGGTCCTTTGTAAATACCATTGGCAGAGTAATAAACGGCCCGCCGTCCCCCGGCCAGCACGTGAGGATCGGCATAAACGCAAGGCTTGCGTCTTCACCCGTGCGCACCACTTCCTGGCACGGCGCTTTGTTCACTGTTTTTGGGAAAGCCGATGCCAGCTTGGCGAGTTTGGGCAGCAGCAGCATCTTCTCAATAAGCCCACCAGGCGCTTCAGTCTGCATCAAATTTACAATCTCAGCACCAATATCATCCAGATTCTCGACACCCAGAGCCATAGCCATCCTGCGCATGCTGCCATAATGATTGATGAGCACCGGCAGGTCGGGGCCATCGACATTCTCAAAAAGCAGCGCCGGACCGCCCGACTTCACTGTCCTGTCCGCAATCTCAGTGATCTCAAGCTTCGGGCTTACTTTATACTTTATCCGTATGAGTTCGCCGCACTTTTCCAGATGCTTTATATAATCTCTCAGGTCGGTATAAGCCATACTAGTCGATTATCCCCTCGATTATCTGCGCACTGTGACACACCCGCACTGAGCTTCCGCGCGTGGCAAGTCCGCCTCTGATCTGCATAATGCATCCCGGGCAGTCCGTGACAAGAGTCTTTGCGCCGGTCTCCTCTATACATTTAATTTTTCGATCCAGTATCGCTGATGATATTCCCGATTGCTTGACCGCATAGCTGCCCGCAAACCCGCAGCACTGGTCAGGCTTCTCCATCTCGACAATCTCCATACCCGCGCACTTTATCAACTCTCTTGAGCAATCGGATGTGCCCAAGCCTCTCACTTGGTGACACGGGTCGTGATATGTAAATTTGCCGTCGAGCTTCTTTTCAATCTTGATTCCAAGTATATCGACCGCGAAAGCCGAAAAATCATATACCTTATCCGATAAAGCTTTCGCACGCTCTTCCCATTCTGTCCCCGCCAGCAGAGCCGGATACTTTTCCTTGAGCATAACCGCGCACGTCGGGCAGCCTGTCACGATATATTCAGGCGACCCGGTTTCCATCGCCGCAATATTGCTCATGGCAAGCTCCTTCGCACTCTCCCGGTCGCCTATATAAAACGCCGGTGCTCCGCAGCAGCTTTGGGCGTATGGGAACAAAGCCCGCACATTGCTCTTACCCAGCACATTCCAGATGGCTTGACCAATCTCAGGGTAGATAAAGTCGAGCATGCACCCGGCATATAACCCGACGCTCATCTTCCCCGACTTGGACGATTCTTCCGGCAATATCTCTCTCAAAAACTGTTTCGCAAGCCCGGGCATCTTTCTCGAAGTTCCCATCGCAAGGCCGATTGGGAAATCCTTGAGCATCCCATCGCCGTCCACAAATGGCCCTTGTAGACTGCGCGCCAATGCCAAGGCATTCCTGAACTTCTCAGGGTTCTTGAGCATATTCATCGGGATCTGACTAGTGGCATTCAGGCAATTTTTTTCGACCAGCCGCTTTCTCAATTCTAATACCATAGATGGGGTGTCGATCTTCGACGGGCATATACTCGTACAGTAACCGCACCCGGTGCAAAGGCCTATAGTGTCCAGGGTCGCATCCATATCACGGTGAAATGCAGTGAGTATCGATCCGATCCCACCCATGTAAGCGTTGCCATAAGCGTGCCCGCCGATAGAATTATACGCAGGGCACATATTCAGGCACGCGCCGCACTTGATACAATAGAGCGCCTCTTTGCAGGCATTATCGGCAGCCATAGCCTTTCGACCATTGTCCACAAATATTATATGAAGCTCCCTCGGGCCGTGGACGCCAAGGGCGAGAGTTTTTTCAATGTCAGTGGTGCGGCTGGGTCCGGTTATGAACGATACATAAGCCGTCTGCTTCTGCGCCGTGCCGTTTTTTGAGAGGGTCTTGAGGATGGCGTTGGCATCATCCATCGTCTCTACGAGCTTCTCGTAGCCGACAATCGCGATGTGTATCGGCGGCAGCGTGGAGACCAGCCGACCGTTTCCTTCATTTGTGACCAGCACTATCCCGCCGGTCTCGGCAATGGCGATATTTGCGCCGGTAATACCCATATCAGCTTCAATAAAGGCCTTGCGAAGCTGCACTCTCGCCACATCTACGAGCTTGCGCACATCAGCTTCCTGATGCTCACCCGTCACCTTCGAGAAAAGCTCCGCAATCTGTTCTCTGGTCTTGTGGACCGCGGGCTGGGTGAAGTGCGATGGCTTCTCTTTAGCGAGCTGGATGATCCACTCGCCCAGGTCTGTTTCGGTGACATCAATCCCGGCCTCTTCGAGCCTTGGGTTAAGCTCGATTTCTTCGGTGAGCATCGACTTGGACTTGACGATCTTTTTGACCCCACGCTCCCGCGCCAGTTCCAGCACGATCCGTACGGCCTCCGCGCCATCAGTCGCCTCATGAACAACAGCCGATATACCTTCTGCGCTCTCTTTGAACCTGGCGAAGAGCGTGTCCATATTGCCGACGCACCGCTCTTTGAGCGCCCGGACCTCATCTCGCGACCCGGCGGCATCGAAATCTTTCATCACCTCGACGCGCGCCTTGTCGTATGTCGTAGCCGCGCGCATTAGCGCAGTCTGAAGCTGCGAATCCTTCAGAGCCTTCTTGACTTGTCTTTTGTGAGCCCTTGATTCTCCCAATTGGCCACCTCAGCACTAATTATCCTACCCTGCCTGCCGTCAGTCAAGCTTGAGAGTGTAGACGTGTAGACGTATCAGCTCAGAATCAATGAGTACAAATTAGAATGCTCCAGCAAGCTCTTATTGCAGGTAAGTAGAGTATCCTTTTCCTGCAGGTTCCAGGTTCCGAATAAACTCGATAAAGTCATGCGTGTTTTCGATCCTCTCGCGGATCTGCTGCCACCACTTACCTTACGAGCAATGAC